>NZ_JBDGLI010000001.1:0-216935 GCF_057655955.1 Pseudomonas sp. Soil_N_39 | reverse complement strand
CTGCATCGATGTTGAATGTGCCGCCGCATCGCGGGCAAGCCTTGCTCCCACAGGCTCAGCTCCCACACTGGATCTGGAGCCAGAAAGTCAGATCGGGCACGTCACGCCGGTCCCGCCGATCCCGCAATAGCCTTCCGGGTTCTTCGCCAGGTACTGCTGGTGATAGGCCTCGGCGAAGTAGAAGGTCGGCGCCTCTTCGATTTCGGTCGTGATGGTGCCTTTGCCGGCCTTGGTCAACTCGGCCTGGAAGACTTGCTCGCTGTGTCTGGCCGCCGCCAGTTGGGTCGGGTTGGTGGCGTAGATCACCGAACGGTACTGGGTGCCGATGTCGTTCCCCTGGCGCATGCCCTGGGTCGGGTTGTGCAGTTCCCAGAACATCTTCAACAGCTGTTCGTAGCTGACTTTCGCTGGCTCGTAGACCACCAGCACCACTTCGCTGTGGCCGGTAAGGCCCGAGCAGACTTCTTCATACGTTGGGTTTGGCGTGAACCCCCCGGCGTAACCCACCGCTGTACTGACCACGCCTTCGCGCTGCCAGAACTTGCGCTCCGCGCCCCAGAAGCAGCCGAGGCCGAAGATCGCGAAGTCCACGTCCATGGCAAACGGGCCCAGCAGGGGCGCGTCGTGGACGAAGTGTTTGTCCGGCACGGTCATGGGGGTTTCACGGCCAGGCAGGGCTTGTTCTTGAGTAGGTAGCACGTTTTTATTCACCAGGATTTCCGAGCGCAAGACCATGATCAGTCCTCTCAGTCAGATTGAATTGAGCGACATAGACCGTCAGTGTGCCTCAGAAAAGCCGCCGCAAGCTATACGCTGCTGTCAGACCAGAGGCCCGCGCGGGTAGCGCTTGAGCTTGTCGATCAGCTCCGCGCCGGGGATTGGCCGGTCGAACAGGTAGCCCTGGCCGACGTCGCAACGGTGACGCCGCAGGAACGTCAGTTGCTGGGCGGTTTCGATGCCTTCGGCCACGACCTTGAGTTTCAGGTTGTGAGCCATGGCGATCACCGCCGAGGTGATTTCCATGTCGTCCTGGTTGTCCGGGATCTCATGGATGAAGCTGCGATCGATCTTGATGATGTCGATCGGGAATTTCTTCAGGTAGCTCAGGGATGAATACCCGGTGCCGAAGTCGTCCATGGCCAGGGTCAGCCCCAGGCGCTTGAGCTGGTCGAGCTGCAAGTGGGTGTCTTCGGTGGCTTCCAGCAGCAGGCCTTCGGTCAGCTCCAGTTCCAGCAGCCGGGCCGGCAGTTGTTCCTCCTTGAGGATGCTGGCGATGGAGGCGACCAGGTCCGGGTCGGAGAACTGCTTGGGCGACAGGTTGATCGCCACTTGCAGGTTGCCCAGGCCGGCGGCGGTCAATTGCTTGCTCATGCGGCAAGCCTGGCGGGCGATCCATTTGCCGATGGGGATGATCAGGCCGGTTTCTTCGGCCACGCTGATGAACTGGTCCGGGCGGATCATGCCCTTTTCCGGATGGTTCCAGCGCAGCAACGCCTCCATGCCCAGCAGGCGGCCGCTGCGCAGGCACAACTTGGGCTGGTAGAACACGTCCAGTTCGTTCTGGGTCAGGGCGCGGCGCAGGTTGTTTTCGACAAACAGTTTGTAGCTGGCCTCGGCGTTCAGCGCCTCGGTGAACACCTGGACCTGATGCTTGCCGTTGGCCTTGGCCTTGTGCAGGGCGAGGCCGGCGTTGCGCATCAGGGTCTGCGGATCACGGCCGTGCAGCGGCGCGCAGGCCAGGCCCACGGAACCGGTCACGCTGATCAGTTGGTTGTCGACGAACATCGGTTTGTCGAGGGTCATCAGCAATTGGCTGGCGATTTGCTGCCCGGCTTCCAGGCTCGTGTCGTCCAACAGCACGGCGAACTCGTTACTGGCGAATCGCGCCAGGCTGCCGCTGGGGCTCAGGCTGTTGCGCAGGCGCCGGGCCAGGCTGATCAGCAGCTTGTCACCGGTCTGGTGGCCGAGGCTGTCGTTGATACGCTTGAAGTTGTCGATGTCCACCAGTAGCAGGCTGATGGGCGAATCACTGTCCCGGGCGAAGCGTTCATCGAGGTTGCGAATGAACGCCGGGCGGTTGCCCAGGTTAGTCAGATTGTCGGTGTAGGCCAGGCGCTCGATGCGCTGCTGGGCCAGCTTGGTCTGGGTGATGTCTTCGTAGATGCCGATGTAGTGGGTCAGCTCGCGGTTGTCGCCATACACCTTGGAAATCGACAGCTGGCCCCAGTAGGGTTCCAGGTTCTTGCGCCGGCTCTTGAACTCGCCCTGCCAGCTATTGCTTTGAGCCAGCGCCGAGGGCGCGTCGAACAGCAGCTCGCTGAGGTTTTCCAGGGCCGGCAGTTCCGAGAGGCGTTGGCCGTGGACTTCCTCGGTGGTGTATTGGGTGATCGCGGTGAAGCTCGGGTTGACGTACTCCACCACACCGTCGCAATTGACCAGCAGGAACGCGTTGGCGCTCTGCTCCACGGCGCGCTGGAACAGGTGCAGGGCGCTGGTGGCGGTGCGGCGGTTGTGGTTGTTGATGACCTGGGCGAACTGGTCCGCCAGCTCGCCGGCAAAGGCGATCTCATCCGATTGCCAGGCGCGGGTGACGCCCACTTGTTCCAGGCACAGCACGCCTACTACCTGGCCGTCGATACGCACGCTGGCGTCGAGAATGGCGTTGACGTCGCGGGCGCGCAGGCTCTCGGCCAGTTCCCGGGTACGCGGGTCGCGCATCGCATTGTGGGCGTCGATGGCGCGGCAGGTCTGCAGCGCCTCCATGTAGTCGGGAAACTCGTTGACGTCGATGACCGTCGGCAGGAAGTACTCCTGGGACGCGCGGTTGTACGCGGAAATCGGCACCAGTTGGCCATCGTCCAGATTCCAGATACTGGCGCAGTCGATCTGGTAGATGTCACAGGCGCTGCGGGTGATGAGTTCGGCCGCTTCGAGCAGGGAGTTGTTGGCGCTGTAGCGTTGACGGGTCAGCAGCAGGATCAGGTCCTGTTGGGCACGTACCCGGTCCAGGTGCTGGAGCTGCTCTTGCTGGGCGCGCTGGTTCAGTTCCAGGGCGATCTGCAGGCGCGAGTTCTGGGTTTCCAGGTCCAGGGCCGGCATGGAGGGTTCGCTTTGCAGCAAATTGTCCACCACCAGCAGGTAGCCGCGCAGCAGGTGACGATTGTGCTGCTTGTAGGCTTCGCCCGTTTCCAGCACATTCATCGGGCCCTTGGCGGTGTGGAGCGTGTAACGAATCTGGTAATGCGCGGCCTGGGCCAATTGTTGCTGGATGGCGTCGTGCAATTGATAGCGCGCTTCGGGTTCCATCAGGCTGGCGTAGGGCGAACTGACCAGCGAGCACAGCTCTACCGCCGGCAGGCCGAAGTGTCGCTCGCAGTTGGGGTCGAGAAACAACAGCGCCCAGCTAGCTTCATTCAGCCGTTCGAAACGCAGCATACCGAGCCGCGCGGGCACCGGTAACTGCGTCACTACCTCGGCCGCCATACGGCTGGCGGCATCGGGTTGGCTTTTCATGGGGAAACTCGCTTCGAAAATGCTGATCGCGCCGGGCTGACGCCCTCGTTATTACGGATTGGCGCAAGGTTGCATCATTGCGGCACTGGCTGACAAGAGAGATGAAGGCCAAGTGCTATAAACCTTTTATCGGCCGACAACGGGATTTCTCCAGTCGCCGGCCGATCAGAGGGCATGGAAGTTCATCGCAGCGGGATATCGACCGTCTGCAAGGGCCCGCCGTCACGGTCGTGGAAGGTGACTTGAAGGCTCTGCGCCGTGACCTGCAGGCGGGCGAAGTTGTCCCGGCTCACCACTTCGCTGGTCAGTTCATAGCGGTACTCACCGCTGTCCGTGCGGGCCATGGGCCTGTGGAAAATAAAATCCGCGGCTTTTGCAAAAGGCAGCAGTTTGCTGTTGTAGAACGGCGATGAAACGACGGTGTTGACCTCGAAATCAGGATCCTGGCTGTGACGCAGGCGGCTGGTCATGGAACCGTGGACGTCACCCGAGATGAACACCACGTTTTTGATCCGATGGCGGCGGATGGTCTCCAACAGGCGCAGACGTTGTTCCGGGAAGGCCTGCCAGGCATCGCCGTCGTTGCGCTGGCTGTCAGGGAAAAACATCACGCTGGTGACGACGAGCTTGACCCGTGCGGGGCTGCTGACGAGCCACTCGAGCAGGGACCGTTCCTGTTCCGCGTCGAGGATGCGCCGATCGTCCGCCGACAGGTTGCGTTGCGTCCGGCTGTCGGTGACGAACCAGTGGATATCGCCATGGGCAAAGGTGTACCAGTAGCGGGCCAACGACTTGTTCAATGTTCCGTCGCTCGACAGTTCATGGGCGGGCCCATGGCTGGCCTGGTAAAGCCCATAAGCGCTCATGGCATTGGCATACAGGACATCATCGTGGTCGGTTTTCCTGGCGGGCCAGTTGTCTTCGATTTCGTGGTCGTCGAGGATCATGTAGGTCGGCGTGCCAGACATCAGTTTTCTGATGTGCGGCTGGGTAAATACCGATCGGTATCTGAAAAGGATGTGTTTATAGGTTCGGTCCGGGCCGATGATATTCAAGTCATCGAGATAAACCTGGTCTCCGGTCATCAATACCGCGCTGATCGGCGGGTCGGCCTGTTCGACGACGCGATTGATGCCGGCAAAGGTGCGATCCCCAAGGCTGGGGAGTAACGGGGTGCTGGCGGCGATCCGCAAGTAGCGACATGAACCCACGATATAAGCCCGTGGTGCATCGGTTTTATCGGCCGGCGTGCGCAAACAGTAGGTGTTGCGGGGCCATTGCAGCGGCAGTTCCTGGATGGTTTCCACGGTATGGGTCGGGCTCAAGGGGCTGAGCCAGCCGGCCTGGTATTCGTAGGCGGTGTCGGGTTGAAGGCCTTTCAATACGATGACATCGGACATGTCGCGGTATGCCTTCAATTGGACGAAGTGCCCTTTTGACCAGCGGGTGTCCCCTCGGCGCCGGTGGCGAATGCCGGCAAATACCCGGTTGTTGCCGTGATCGCCGCGCAGGAATATCCGGGCGTGATCGGTGGTCGTGTGCCCGACAATGGGGCCGACGGTAGGTTTGAACATATTCGAATCCATTCGAAGTTTTAGTCGGTGGGTGCAGGCATCAAGTGGCCTGACGGTTTGATGCTAAAGCCCGGCGCGCCATAAATATCGATAGGGTAGGGGGCGCAGGCTGTGGGTAATGACTAACAGGGGACGTAGTCATTTGAAGCTTGCGGGGTAGGAAAATGCCGGGTTGCCTGACATGCCGCTTTCGCGAGTGGGCTCGCTTCCACAGGTGATGCTGTTCACTAAGTCGTTATTGACGACTCTGATTATGTGTTCCGAAAGGCGTGGGTTGGTGTGTATATCCGTTTTTTGCGTAACGGCGGCTTAGGGTTCCGCTCTTACAGCGGGTCACTTTTGAAGAGCGCAAAAGTAACCAAAACGCTTTGCCCCACCACTCGGTGCCTCGCTTAGGCTCGGCATGCCCTCACTCCGGCATTGCTCCGTGGGCCGCCGCGAAGGGCCATCCATGGCCCAGCGCGGCTATCCCGGCATCCATGCCGGGATGCCCACTGCGCAATACCTGCGTTCGGCCAGCGTGGTTTAACGGGGCGTCCAGATCAAGATCAAGAGCCAAAGCAAGAGCAAGAGCAAGAGCCAAAGCAAGAGCAAGAGCAAGAGCCAAAGCAAGAGCAAGAGCAAGAGCAAGAGCAAGAGCGGGGCACATGCCGGCCCTATGTGGTTGAGCCACCGCTATCGCGAGCAAGCTCGCTCCCACAGTGGGCCTGTGGTGAACACAAGACTCATGAACACCCAAGATCCCCTGTGGGAGCGAGCTTGCTCGCGATGCCGTCGGCACATCCAACATCACCGCAAACTGACCCACCGCCTTCGCGAGCAAGCCCGTTCCCACAGGAGGAACGCGGTCCCAACCAAGAGCCAGGTCGGCTATCAGGCCGCCTCGCGGTGGACGTTGATCTCGGGCGCCCCGTTAACCACGCTGGCTGAACGAAGGTATTGCGCAGTGGGCAACCCGGCAAGGATGCCGGGTTAGCCGCGCTGGGCCATGGATGGCCCTTCGCGGCGGCCCACGGAGCAATGCCTTCGTTCAGGCATGCCGAGCCTAGGCGAGGCACCGAGTGGTGGGGCAAAAGCGTTTTGGTTACTTTTGCGCTCTTCAAAAGTGACCCGCTGTAAGAGCGGAACCATAAGCCGCCGTTACCTAAATAACGGATATACACACCAAAATCTGCCAATCATGCTTTCAACGCCTCTTCCAGAAACACCACCAAAGCCTGCACCCGCGGGCTACGCAGTTTTCGTGAAGGCACCACCAGGCTGATCGGCGCACTGTCGAATTGCCAATCCGCCAACACCCGAACCAAACGCCTGTCGGCAATGGCGTCACTGACATCCCATTGCGAACGCAACACCAGCCCCAGGCCTTGCTCCGCCCAGCGTCGGGCCACGCTGCCATCGTTGCTCAGCATCGCGGGCTCGATGCGCAAGGTTTTACGCCCCTGCCCCTTACGCAGATGCCACAGCGTGACATCTTCATCATTTTCACGAATGCAAATGCAGCGGTGCTCAGCGAGTTGCTCGGGCGAGGACGGCGTGCCGTGCTGCTCCAGATAGGCAGGGCTTGCGCATAACCATCGGTCATTTGACGTAAGGAGTCTGGCCACCCACAGGCTGTCATTGAGGTGACCAATATGAATCACCGCATCGCTGTCATGGCGATCAGGCCAAGGCGTTTCGCGTAAATCCAGGTGCAGGCATAGCTGAGGGTGCAACCTGGCGAACCGCGCCAGCAGCGGTGCAACGCGTTGGCGTCCATAGCCGAACGGCGCCGCCAACCTGAGCGTGCCGACCAGTTGCTCGTCTTGTTGCTTGAAGGACTCCGGGAGCGCCTCCAACTGCTCCAGCAAACGCGCGCTTTCCCGGGAGAAGCGCTCGCCATCGGCGGTAAGACTCAGGCGCCGGGCATCGCGATTGGCCAATGTCAGGCCGAGCAGCGTCTCCAGCTTGCGCAGACGCATGGACAGCGCAGGGGGTGAGACATTCAGGATTCTGGCGGCAGCGCTCAACGACTCGGCACGCGCCAGCGTCACGGCCAGACGCAGGTCTTCGATGGATATCATTCACTTGTACTTAATGATTGATGACATCTAATTGAACCACAGCTTCACGAACGTTTTGTAGAGTGCTCCCTGTACCCAGCCATTCGAGCCCCCCTCATGTCCGCCTCTCTTGCCACCCTCGATACCCCCGCCGCGATCGTCGATGTGCCGCGCATGCAGCACAATATCCAGCGCATGCAACAACGCATGGATGCCTTGGGTGTGCGTTTGCGCCCGCATATCAAAACCAGCAAATGCCTGCCTGTGATCAGGGCGCAGCTCACCGCCGGCGCCAGTGGCGTAACGGTTTCTACCTTGAAGGAAGCCCAATATTGTTTCGCTGAAGGCATCCGTGACGTTTTCTACGCCGTCGCCATAGCGCCAGGCAAATTGGCCCAAGCCCTGCTGCTGCGGCGCCAAGGCTGCCAGTTGAGCCTCCTTACCGACAGCATCGCAGCGGCCCAGGCCATCGTCGCCTTCGGCCAGCAACACCACGAACGTTTCGACGTCTGGATCGAGATCGACTGCGACGGCCATCGATCTGGCCTGCACGTGGACGACGATTCACTCGTTGAAGTCGCCCGGATACTCAGCGAGGGTGGCATGCAGCTTCGCGGTGTGATGACCCATGCCGGGTCAAGCTACGAGCTTGACACCCCAGAAGCGCTGCAAGCCTTGGCCGAACAGGAACGCGGTCTCTGCGTCAAAGCGGCCCAACGAATCCGTGAAGCGGGGTTCCCGTGCCCGGAGGTCAGCATCGGCTCGACGCCTACGGCATTGTCGGCATTGAGCCTGGAAGGCGTCACCGAAGTACGCGCCGGGGTCTATGTGTTTTTCGACCTGGTGATGCACAACATCGGTATCTGCCAGCCGGACGAGTTGGCGCTGAGCGTACTGACCACCGTCATCGGTCATCAGAAAGACAAAGGCTGGATCATCACCGATGCCGGTTGGATGTCCATGAGCCGTGACCGGGGCACGCAGCACCAGAAGCGAGACTTTGGTTACGGCCAGGTTTGCACCGAAGCCGGCGATTGGATCGAGGGGGCGCTGCTCACCGGAGCCAATCAAGAGCACGGGATCATCGCGCTTGAAACGGCAGAGAATGTTGATATCACCGTGCGCTTCCCCATTGGTAGTCGCCTGCGCATCCTGCCCAACCATGCCTGTGCCACAGGCACGCAATTCCCGGACTATCACGCGGTCGACGCCGAGGGTGGTGTACATACCTGGGGTCGTTTGCATGGCTGGTAATCAAACAGGCTCGATCAACCTGATCTGCACGGCCAACGCCGCAGCGCCGGGTGGACATTACGCCCAGGCAGTCGTGCACCAAGGCGTCCTGTATGTGTCCGGACAACTGCCGATACGCGCCGATGGCGTCCACAGCGCCGACCAACCGTTTGAGGTCCAAGCCTCCATCGCGCTCGATAACCTGGTGGCGATCCTCAGCGCAGCGGGCCGAAGCACGAGCGACCTGCTGAAGGTCACTGTCTATGTCGCAGGCATCGAACACTGGGCCGCCTTCGATCGAATCTACGCCGGTTACCTGGGAGAACACCGGCCAGCGCGGGCGGTGGTGCCGGTTCCCGCCTTGCATCATGGCTACCTGATCGAAATAGAAGCAGTGGCACGCAGCGGGTAAAAGGGTCTGCTGCGCAGCCCAGCGGGAGCAAGCTCCCTCGCCACAAGGTAATGCCAAGTTAGCCCTGCAGATACGGCAGATTCTCCTTTGCGCACGTGAAGAACGGCATATTTTCTCTGGGCCGCTTTGTTAGCTTATTGAGCAGACTCGACATACCGCTCGAAAGGAACACCTTGGATGACTAGCCAATCTTCGAACAGCTACTGCGTTGATCCGCAAACCGCCCACCTGTTTTATATCAATGGCGGCTGGTCGGCGCCGGCAAGCCCGGCCAGTTTGCCGGTGGTCAATCCGGCTACCGAAGAGATCGTCGCCCAGGTCGCTAGCGGGTCTGCCGAGGATGTCGATCGGGCGGTCGCGGCGGCGCGTGCCGCGTTTGCCGATTGGTCTACCACTCCCACAGTGGCGCGAGCACGGGTGCTGGACAAGATCCATGCGCTTATCCTTGAGCGAAAAGAAGCGTTTGCCCAGGCGATCTCCCTGGAAATGGGCGCAGCCATCGGTTCTGCACGGGCGATGCAAGTGCCCCTGGCGGCCGAACACGTTCGAGTCGCCCGCGACCTCCTCTCCACTTATCGCTTCCAGACAGTCGAGAACGGGACCGCAATCCAGCGCGAACCGATCGGCGTCTGCGGCCTCATCACCCCGTGGAACTGGCCGCTTTATCAAATCACCGCAAAAGTCGCCGCAGCGCTGGCAGCCGGCTGCACGGTGGTCCTCAAACCCAGTGAACTGTCACCGCTGAGCGCCCTCCTGTTTGCGCAAGTGGTCCATGATGCGGGCCTTCCGCCGGGCGTCTTCAACCTGGTGAACGGCAGCGGCCATGTGGTCGGCGCGGCAATGGCCGCACACCCGGATGTTGACATGATTTCGATTACCGGCTCAAACCGCGCAGGTGCACTGGTGGCACAGGCGGCCGCCCCGACGGCGAAGCGGGTCGGGCAGGAATTGGGCGGCAAATCCCCGAACATTCTGCTGCCTGATGCGGACTTTGCCAAAGCCGTCCCGTTGGGCGTGATGGCGGCGTTGCGCAACGTTGGACAATCGTGCAGCGCCCCCACCCGGATGATCGTGCCCAAGGACCGCCTGGCGGAAGTCGAAGCGCTGGCGGCCGCCACTGCCAACGCGATCATCGTGGGCGATCCGCAATCACCGGACACGGTACTCGGCCCCATCGCCAATGAGGCCCAGTTCAATCGCGTGCAAGCCATGATCGAGGCTGGCCTGCATGAGGGTGCCAAACTGCTGTGCGGTGGACTGGGACGCGTGTCGGGGTTTGAAAAGGGCTTCTACACCCGCCCGACGGTTTTCTCCGAGGTGGATAACGCCATGCGGATCGCCCAGGAAGAAATCTTCGGGCCGGTGCTGTGCATCATTGCCTATGAAACCATCGATGAGGCAGTCGCTATCGCGAACGATACGATCTATGGGCTCGGCGCCCATGTTCAATCGCAGGATCTTGATCTGGCACGCGCCGTGGCTTCTCGTATCCGCGCGGGGCAAGTGCTCCTCAATTACCCGGCCTGGAATCCCATGGCGCCCTTCGGTGGCTACAAACGCTCGGGCAATGGCCGTGAATACGGCGTCTTCGGCCTTGAGGAGTATCTGGAAACCAAGGCGATCGTTGGGTTTGGCGCACCTGACCTAGATCGATAGCTTGTTTCTTCCGCCATGCTTGAGGAGCGAAGGGTTGATCCCGAACTGCTTGCGAAAGGCGGTGGCGAAGTGGCTGGCGTTGGCATAACCGAGGTCCGAGGCGATTCGCATCACCGACTCTTCGCCGTTCAACAATCGACTGCGGGCCTGGATCATCCGCGCTTGCTGGAAGACGCCGTAGACGCTGTTGAAGAACAGTTGGCGAAAACCGCGGGTGAGCTTGGGCTGGCTCATGCCGGACTCGCGAGCGAGTTCCGACAGGCTTGGCGCCTTGCCCAGATCGGCAAGCAAGCGTTCACGCGCACGCAACAGGCGTTGGCGGTCGATGTGGCTGACACGGCAAGTGCACTCCACATTGCGGCGCGCCTCCAGGAACAGGCTGACCAGGGTCACGCTTTGGCCATACAGCCAAAGACCGCTTCGCGGTTGGCCCATCGGCAAGTCGGGTCCCGGGTCCATGGCCTTGCACAACAGATGGGCCGTCGCGCTCATCTCGCCACTGCGATGGCCATCAAGGAAACAATGATCGCACGCCAGTGCCTTGTTCAGCAGCGGGTCGAGTTTCAACTCCCACTGTGACAGCACCTCGGGCCGGATCATGACCGTGATGTTGTCGATCTCGCCATGCTGGTGATAGAGGCCATCGCGACGACGGCCATAACTGATGCAGCCCGCGCCTTCGTCAATCACGTAGCGGCGCTGCCGACGGCCGTCACGGAAGCTGCAGGCAGCCTTGCCCTTGAGCAGGTTGGTGAAGCTGAAGTGAATGCAATCGCTGTCATCCTGCAGGGGCAATTCGATCGGTTGCTCGAACTTGCTTTGCCAGCGCACGATGTCGAGTCCGTCCTGCAGGGCCATGCGAGTGACCCGACAGTGCGCCCCGGGTCCCAAGTCGCTTCCATATTCTCCCGTAATGATTCGCGAAACCGGCATCGGCTCTCCTGCGCCTCCTTGAACGACTGACATCGTGAATCTCCTGGTTGACCGGATACGGCTCGAATCAGATCACATCGGGGTAGAGTTATGCAATTGATAATTATTAGCATCTGGCGCGCCGCACACGCTGCGCCCATTCGTTACTGCTAACGGTCACGCGCACTGCTCAAAACCTCAGTCAAGGTCCCATTATGTCTGCACGATGCAACACGACGACTACCCCTCGATCTTGCTACAAGTGTAATACTATAACAATAATCTTAACTTGGACACTGGCCTGTCCAGCCCTTGCCGCCACCGGCGAAGTCTTTGAATTACCTGTCTCGACGGTGACCGCGCGCATGGAGCAGGAAGATCCCAAGAGCCTGCCCATCAGCCTTAGCGTGATCAGCGGCGAGCAACTGCGTACCCAGCGCCTCGACACATTGGAAAGCGCCCTGCGCAATACGTCCGGGGTCAGTGTCAATTCATCCGGCGGCCCCAATGACTTCAACGTGCTGATCCGCGGCGTCGGCTCGCTGTACCAGATGTCGATGGATGACAGCTCAGTGGCGTTCAACATCGATGGCGTACCCGTAGCCTCCCGCAGCCTCGGTTTCGGCACCCTGGATGTCGACCGCATCGAGGTGCTCAAGGGGCCCCAGGGCACGATGTCCGGTGCGATTGGCCAGGCGGGAGCGGTGAATATCACCACCCGCCAGCCGACCCGCGAACTGGAAGGTTATGTGCGCGGCGAAGTCGGTCAGGAGGGCCAGTTCCTCAGCGAAGGAGCCATCGGCGGGCCGATCAGCGACAGCCTCAGCGGCCGCCTGGCGGTTCGTCGTGCCGGCTACGACAGCTGGATCGACAACGATCAAACCAACGATCCCATCACCAAACCGCGCAACGAGGCTTATCGCGCCAGCCTGCTTTGGGACCTCAACGATGACACCCAGATACTGTTCAGCGCCGAACGCCAGAAAACCGAGCGCGCCACCAACTCGCTGGTGCTGCGCCCCTATGGCAGCGACCCCAGCCTGGACCTGACACCCGGCCTGTTCGACGACAACTACAAGACCACCGAGCGCTACACCGTCAAGGTCGATCATGACTTCGCCAACAGTCGCCTGACCTCGACAACCGCCACCTCCACCGCCGACTTCGAAGGCCTGATCGCCTACGACAGCAAACTGATGGGCGCCCTGTACGGCACGCCCAGTGAGTACTGGGTGGTGGATAAGTCCTTCGAGCGCAGCTGGAGCCAGGACCTGCACTTGAGCTCGCTGCCCGACGCCGACACATTCTGGATCGCCGGCCTTGCCGCCAGCCGCAACGAGCGCAGCTACGACACCCCGCGCAACACCTACGGCACTACGAGCGCCAGGTTCCGCGATTTCACCACCACCACGTATGCCGGCTACGGCGAAGTCACCTTCCCGCTCACCGAACGCCTGAAACTCACCACGGGTTATCGCCATTCCTGGGATCGCAAGACCTACGATGGCCAATACATCGATGGCGCCAACGCCGTGGATGATTCACGCAAGTTGACTGACCATTACGGCACCGGCCGCGTGGCCCTGAGCTACGCGCTCACCCCGCAAACCAACGTCTATGTGCAACTGGCGCGGGGTTATAAATCCGGGGGGTTCAATGATTATGCGGCACAAGTCAGCGACAGCGAGCCCTACAAGGCCGCCGTCAGCAGAGCCGCTGAAGTGGGCTTCAAAAGTGAAACAGAAGATCGCCGCGGTAGCTTGAACGGTGCGCTGTTCTACACCCGCGTGCACGACGACCATCTGCTGGGCTACAACGCTGCGACCTTCGCCACCAATGCGTTCAATGCCGATACCCGCACCCGCGGCGCCGAACTGGAGGGCGCCTGGCATTTCGACCATGGCCTGACCCTGGCCGCGAGCGCCAGCTACCTCGACGCCAAGATCACCAGCGCCGTGCACGGCATCCAGGCCGGTGATGTCGCCGCCGGCAACCTTACCCCGGATGTGCCGCGCTGGAGCGGCAACCTCAACATCAGCTGGCAGCACCCGTTGGGCACCTTCGCCAGTCTTGGCGAAACCACCTTGAACACCAGCCTCAATTACCGCCTGGTGGGCGAACGCGCCGCCGATCCGCAGAATCATTTCAACCTGGACAACTACGAGAAACTCGACCTGCGCGCAGGCCTCGAAAGCCGGTTTGGGGAGGTCTATGCCTTCGCCGACAACCTGCTGAACCAAACCTACGACACCTATGGTTTCTACAGTGACCCGGTGGCCTACGGTGCGCCAGCACGGCGACGCACCTTGGGGGTCGGCTATACCTATGCGTTCTAACCTGCCCTTCGAATCAAACGGCACTCAGAACGAATAGCTGTACCCCACGCCGGCCGAGCGTCCTCGGCCCGGCATGCCGGTCAGCACTTGATCGGTGGAATACGAACCATACAGGTCATATCGCGCATCAAGCAGGTTGTCGCCCCACAGGTAGACTTCCGAACCGCCACTCTCCAGGCCCAGGTGCAGGTCCAGCTTGGCGTAGCCCTTGAGGTCATAGTGATTCTGTGGGTCGGCCGGGCGATTTTTCTGCACCCGATAGTTGAGCAACGTATTCAGGCGCGGCGCCGGCAAGCCCAGGAACTCATCCAGGTTTTTCTGCCAGGCGACGCTGAAGTTGCCGCTCCACAACGGCACATCCGGCACACGATTTCCCGCCGCGACATCACCGCCAGAAACCCCCGGCGCATCGGAGGTCACCACCGCGTTGGTGTAGCTGATGGCGCTGCCCAGGGTCAGCTCATCGGTGACATGCCACGTGCTCGACAGCTCGGCACCCTTGCTGCGGGTATCGGCGTTCACTGCGCTGACCGCCAGGGTGTTGAAGTCATACCCCAGCAGGTGATCGTCCTGCACCCGGGTCAGGAACAATGCCCCCTCGAGGCTCAGGGCACCCTCCGCGCTTTCATGCTTGAAACCGACTTCGGCGGAATTCACCTTGGCGGCCTTGTAGGGTTCGCTGTCCTTGACCGAGGTGGCGTAATCGTTGAAACCGGCTGATTTATAGCCTCGCGACAGTACCGCATACAGATTCGTCTGCGCTGTCAGCGCGTAGCTCAACGCCACGCGCCCGGTGCTGTAGTTGTCCTGCAACCGGCGTTCGTCGCCGACGGTAGTGCCGCCGCTGGAATAGTCGGCACCGTAGGTCTTGCGGTCCCAGCTGTGGCGCAAGCCAGTAGTGAGCTTCCAGTCTTCGGCGATCGGATAAGTCATCTCGCCGTAGAGCGCATAACTGTTGGTGCTGAAATCGCGCCTTTGCTGCGCACCGCTGGTGAAATCGTCGGAGTCGAAACTGCGCTCGGAGCGTGACAGGTTTATCCCGGTCACCCAGAACACATCGGCGTCCGCCAGTGAACCCAGGCGCAAGTCCTGGCTCCACACGCGCTCCTTGGCGGAATCTTCGATCAGGTATTCGAACGGTGAGCCGTACAGCGCCTCGGTGATGTTCCGGTCATAACCTTTGACCGCATTGAGGTCGGTGCTGGTGTAGGCGCTGATCGAGGTGATCCGCGACTGCGCCAGGTCATGGTTGAGCTCGAAGGAATAACGCTCGTTGGTCTTCTGGTTGTCATCGAACGTACCGGGCGTGTAGTCCAGGCTGGGGCGGTTACCAAACGGGCGCAGCATCTCCAGGCCAGCGTAATGATCGGCGCGCTGGCGCTCGGCGGTCAGCAGGCCGGTCGTGCCTTGGTCGTTGTCCCACAGCAGGCTGCCGCGCAGGGCCAGGTCGCGAGGCTTGGTCAGCGGATCACCGTCCTGCTGGGCATCGACCCAGTTATCGAAGCCGCTGCGGCGCACGGCAATGCGCCCCGCGACGGATTCGGTCAATGGCCCGCCCACGGCGCCTTCGGTCATGAACTGGCCCTGGTTGCCGATTTCACCGCGCACATAACCTTCCCGTTCACGGGTCGGCTTACGGGTGGTGACGTTGATCGCGCCCGCCTCGCTGTTACGTCCGAACAGCGTGCCCTGGGGTCCCTTGAGCACTTCCACCTGTTCCACGTCGAGGGTGGCCATCGCTGCGTTGCGCACTGACATCGGCACCCCGTCCACATTCAACACCACCGAGCCATCGTCCATGCTCATCTGGTTCAGCGAACCAACACCACGAATGCGCACATTGGCGTCGTTGGCGCCGCCCCAGGAATTCACATCCACACCCGGCGTGGTCCGCAATGCGTCCTCCAGGGTGCGCAAGCGCCGGGCTTCGAGGGTTTGTCCGTTGATCACAGAAAGCCCGAAGGGAATATCCTTGGCGCTTTCCTCGTTCAGCCGGGCGCTGACCATCAGCGGTGCCAGCTCGATCACCTCCGCGCTGGCGGCAGGTTGATAATCAGCGGCATAGGCCGCGCACATCTGGCTGGACAAGGCCAACGCCAGGGTTTGGGTCAAGACATTTTCCCGCCAGCCGAGGGGACGGCGCAGCGGTTGGATAGACAGTTGTGATGACATGGAAAAACTCCAGGCAAAAGGGATGGTTCGAATTCATTGCGCAGGCCCCCAGCGCTTGAGCGCTGCGGTGATCGCCTGATCGGAGGGCGCGCCCAGCAGGTCCTGGATCGCGGCGGGCCATCCCTGGCCAGTTCGGATACTCGTGGTCATCGCCGTCAGTTGTCCGGCGCTTTGCCCGGCCACCCAATCCAGGCTGGCCAGCGGTGCATACATCGCGACCCAGCCTTGTTCCCGGGCGTCGGCCAAGGTGCCGATGGGCTCGCCGTCATTGCTCAAGGCGCGCGTCAAGTCATCGGCCATCAACTTCACCAAGGTCGAGCGGGCTTCAACGCCGTCAACGTCGCCGACACACAACAAGCCGATCGCGCCCGCCACGCCCTGGCTCAGCCAGAGGTAACCCTGGGCCTGTCGCAGGTCGCTGGCATCGATCAACATCCGCCGCGCGAGCAGTTCGGCGATATGCGCGCGGCGCGTCCAGCGCCCGACGCCCGCCTGCGTCACGTCCCAATCCGGCGTCTGGCTGAGCACAAGATGGTGCTGGCTCAACTGGCTGGTACCCATGCCGGTCGGCCACTGGCTCAGGGACTCGACGGCCGGGCGACTGCCCAGGCGCCGAGCCACACAAGCGGACATGGCTTCCAGGTCTTCGCGCACCTCACGGGCGGTTTGCTGGCGGCTGGCATCGGCGAGTACTTGCACGCCGTCAAGGTCGTGCGTCGCCGCCGTGTGATAGGCGAAGTCCAGTGGCCCTGCGCTGTGACCATTGAAAGCCTGGCCATCGACCTCGATCAGCCATTGCCACGCGCCTGCGGGTGCCACCGCGTTCGCGGCGACCGCCGAGCCTGCCGGCAGATTCGGCACCTCAGGCGGCAAACCGGCTTCGGCACGGTGGACCGGTGCACGCAGCAGGCGCTCGCTGTCCAGGCCCAGGCGTGGCATCACGCGGCGCGATTGCAACCACACCCCTCGCGGTCCCAGCCAGAATGCGTCACCTTCGGACGGCCAGCCGACGGCATCCAGCGTCCAGTTCAGTTGCACGTTGCAGCCGCTCGCCGCGCATTCAGCCAAAGGCACACGCAGGTGCGCGGCCGCCTGTTCGAAAATGACCGGCCGCCCCATGACGCTCACCGCCGTGACGTGCAAACCCGGCGGCAGTTCGGCGTCCAGGTGCTCATTGGCGGCGATCACGGTCCCCAACGTCCACTCACCGTCTACACGTCGCGCAACGCTATCGATGCGCAAATGCAAGCGCCCGTTCGCCACCTGCCAGGCACCCGCCCCGGCCAGCCATCGCTGTTCCCATTCGGCGCGCTCAGCCCGTTCCTCGGCCACCGATTGGTAATCGCCCTGTTCCACCAGATGCCAATGCAACAGCGTGCCGCTGCCGAGCAAACCGACAGCCCCCAACACCAGCAGCGCACCCGGCAAGCCCAGCAGGCTGCGGCGTACATCGATGAGACGGCGTCGCTCCGGCCCCCGGGGCAAGGCCAGCGCCGCCACCGCAACCAGTACCAGGCAGCCGGCCAGTTTCCAACTGGTCAAGGTGGCCAGATAAGGCAACCAGGGCGCCCAGCCCGTGAGTTGTGACAACGCCACGTGGGCCGGTATCGCCATGGCATAGGCGGGATAACTGACCAACCCCAATTCATGGTTGAGCACCAGGAAAAACGTCAGCAGCATTGACGTCGCGTACGCCAGGCCGGAGCGACGAATCAACGCATGCACCAGCACCGTGAGCATCGCCAGTTCCAGTAGCGGCGGCGCGAACACCAGCGTCTGATAGATCAGCACAAAGCCCGGCGCCAGGTTGTCGGGGGCGGCCATCGCGCTGATCACCAGGCTGGCAACGCCCGGCACCAGTGCCAAGACCAGCGTCGCCGCCAGCACGCAGGCCACCCGGCCCAACAAACGCAGCCACACCGGTGCCGGGGTTGCCTGCAACATCGCGCCCAGGCCTTCGACGTCATCGCGCCGGCACACCAGCCCCACCAGCGCCGCGACAATAAAGGCGATCACCAGGAACGACGCGCTCGATAACAACGGCAAGATCAGATCCGGGCGCGGCACCATCGGCCCGCGTGCATGCCACACGATGTGGACAAACCCGCTGAGTATGCCCATGGCCAGCAACAACCCGAGGGCGACCCAGCCGATGCGCCGGGCAAACAACTGCCGTACCTGCCAGCGGATCTCACGCCACAAGGCCCGCGACCAGCGGCTGGCGGATAACGGGCCGGGCAAGCGCACGTGGCTCGCCAACAGCATCGGCGGCTCGGCCAACACAGCGCCACTGCGTCGGCCCATCAAGCCTTGGCGACTGGTGCGGGCCAAGACGATGGCCAGCAACAGCAAGGGCAACCCACACCACAACGCCCGGTTGAGCCAGAACCCCGGGGTCAATGCCAACAGCGATTGGGACTTCTGCGCGGCGCTCCAGGTTTCCACCTGGGCCTGAGCAAAGGTAAACAGTGACGGATCGAGGCTGGCGGCCAACAATGGATTGATGTGCCCGCCCTTGAGCACCACCACCGCGAACATCCACAGCAGCATCAGTACCGTCGCCAAGGCAAACGGCGCAGCCAGGCCCCGGCTGCGCAAGGCCAGCAGGTAATACAACGCACCGATGCCGGTGCTCACCGGCAACAGCAAGGCGCCCCAGGCAAATCCCAGCGCCGACCACACGGGGGCGCCGATGCTCGCCGCCGGCACCCAGCCGAGCCAGCCCAGCACCGGGCTGACGAGAAAGCCGACGATCAATGAACTGGCGAGCAAACCACCCACCAACGCCGCACCGATAAAACGCCCCCACAACAGCGCCGGCAGCGACAGCGGCAAGGCCAGCAGCACTTCTTCCAACTGCGCCTTGCGGTCCCTCAGGGCCGGTTGGGCAAACACCCAGGCCCAGGCAAAAAACAGGAAGAACATACAGCCGCACGACATCAGGTAAATCAGGCTCGGGGCATTGCGGGCGATCTCGCTGGCGCCCATTTTCTGCACATAGTCGGCGTTGGTCAGGGCCATCAGCAGGTAGCCGGTCAGGCCGAGGAACACCAGCAATGGAATGCCACTGCGCAGCCCGGCACGCACTTCCACCCAGGCCTCGCGCATCAGCAGAGCAGAGGTATTCATGCCTCGATCACCTCACCCGCCTGGGCCAGGGCCAGGTAATAGATGTCTTCCAGGCGCGGCGCATGGGGCAGAAAGCGAGGGTCGGCCGGACGCTCGCCATGGACGATGACCCGGCTGCCCTGCGGGCTGGCGGCCACATGCAAGGCATCGGGCAGCGACTCGCCACGGTCGAAGGACGCTTCCCACAACCGCCCCTGCTCAGCACCCAGCAACTGCGCCGGGCTACCTTCGACAATGATCTGCCCACCGCCCAGCACCGCCAGTCGACTGCAGAGGTTCTCGACGTCTTCGACGATATGGGTCGAAAGCAACACGATGGACTCGGCGGCGACATCGGCGAGCACCCGATGGAAACGGTTGCGTTCGGCCGGGTCAAGGCCCGCCGTGGGCTCATCAACGATCAACAAGCGTGGCGAGCCCACCAGCGCCATGGCGATGCCGAACCGACGCAGCATGCCGCCCGAATAAGTGGCGAGCGCCCGATGGGCGGCTTGTTGGAGATTGACCTTGTCCAGCAGGCCCTCGATTTCCTCGCGGCGCTGGCGGCTGTCGGTACGCCCCTTGAGCCAGGCAAAACGATCGAGCAAGTCCCGCGCACTCACGCCCGGATATGCGCCCAACTGCTGCGGCAGATAGCCCAGGCGGCGGCGCAAATGATCGGAATCGGCCAACACATCCACCCCGTCCAGGTGAATGCTGCCGGCGTCGGGTTGCTGCAGGGTCGCCAGGGTCCGCATCAAGCTGCTTTTGCCCGCGCCGTTAGGCCCCAGCAAGCCATACATCCCGGGGCCGACACTCAGGTCCACGCCGCGCAGCGCTTCGACGCCGTTGTTGTAGCGCTTGCGCAGGCCGCGCACTTGTAAACCCGAATCGACAGACATCCACAACTCCAATCAGAGGGACACAGGCCCTGCAAGAGGGCGGCGAGCGACGGTAGTCAAGGCCATGGGGCGGGCTCTACCCGATTCAAGTCATTTTCCAACCGCATCCTGCGTGCGATCGGCGTTGTGCGTAGCCACCACGGCACTGCAACCGGTGAGCGATACGCGGATGCGGGGCAAAAACGATTCGATCCGGGTAGTTGCCAAAATGAGAATGACTAGCATCTTCCTCCATGCAACTGCCTGCCCCCAGCGCCTGGGCCAACCCCGGTCCGGGCCCTAGCAATGAGAAGACGTTGAGCCATGGCCACTCCCAGCACCTCAACCGCAACACTGCTGCGCCAATCCCTGTCCCAGGCCCTCGACCTGCCCGCCGACCAGATTCCCCTGGAGGCGAACCTGATCGAATGGGGGCTGGACTCCGTCACCCTGATTCGCCTGGCCGGCCAATGGCGCCGCCACGGCCTGACCGCGCGGTTTGCCGACCTGATCGCCGATCCGCGGCTGTCAGCCTGGCTGGCCGTGCTCGATGCGGCGCCCCAAGCCCCGGCTACGGCCACCACAGCCGCGGACGACGAGGAGCCTTTCGAACTGGCGCCGATGCAACACGCTTATTGGATCGGACGCGCCCCCGGCCAGCAGTTGGGCGGTGTGGCGGCGCACTTTTATAACGAATTCGATGGCCGCGACGTCGACCCGTCCCGCTTGGAAGCGGCCGTGCGGGCGCTGCTGGCACGCCACCCCATGTTGCGTGCGCAGTTTCTCGACGACGGCCGCCAGCGGATCCTCCCCCGCAGCCCTTGGCCAGGGTTGAAGGTGCACGACTTGCGCCAGGCCAGCGCCGAGCAACAGCAGCAACGGCTGGAGGCGTTGCGCGCGGAGTTATCCCACCGCCAGTTGGCCGTTGAACAAGGTCAGGTACTGGATGTCCAGTTGTCCTTGCTGCCCGACGGGACGCGCCTTCACCTGAACCTCGACATGCTCGCCGCCGATGCCCTGAGCCTGCGCACCCTGCTCGGTGACCTGGTGCAGCTGTATCGCCAACAGCCCCTGGCCGCGCTGGACTACAGCTTCGCCCGCTACCTGGCCGACCTGCGCCGTGAACACGCCAGCCCCGTGCAACGTGCCCTTCATCAACAAGCTCGTGACTATTGGTTGCAGCGTCTGGACCAGTTGCCCGGCGCCCCGCGCTTGCCCATCAAGACCCAGGGCGACGATCGTCAGGTGCGGCGCCGTCACCATTGGCTGCCGCCGTCCCAGCGCCAGGCCTTCGAGCGCCATGCCCGGGAGCACGGCCTGACGCCGGCGATGGCCTTGGCGGCGGTGTTCTGTGAAGCCCTCGGCGCCTGGTGCGAGACGCCCGAGCTGCTGCTCAACCTGCCACTGTTCAGTCGCACGCCACTGCATGCCGATGTCGAGCGCCTGGTCGGCGATTTCACCTCATCGATCCTGCTGGCTTGGGACGGCCACGTCACCGGCACTTTCGCCGCTCGCGCCACGGCCCTGCAACGGCGCTTCCACAGCGATGCGGCACACAGCGCGTTCTCCGGCCTGGAGGTGCTGCGCGAACTATCCCGGCAACGGGGTGAGCAAGTGCTGGCGCCGGTGGTGTACACCAGCGCCCTGGGGCTGGGGGAATTGTTCGCCGAGGGCGTGCAGGCGTGTTTCGGCCAACCGGCCTGGATCATTTCCCAAGGCCCGCAAGTGTGGCTCGACGCCCAGGTCACCGAGCTCGATGGCGGCATCCTGGTCAATCTCGACGCCCGTGAAGGGTTGTTCGCCGACGGTGTACTGGACGGTTTGTTCGAGGCTTATACCGGGCTGTTGCAGCGCCTGTGTTTTGAGTCTTCGGCCTGGAACCTGTCGCCTCCGGCGCTGATCCCCGCCAGCCAACTTGAGGTACGTAACGGCGTCCAAGGGCAGATAGCGGCCCTGCCGGTACAACGTCTGCACGAGGCCTTTTTTGCCCGGGCACGCCTGACCCCCACCCTGCCCGCGTTATTGCACGGCGATGATCCCGTCATCCACTACGGCGAACTCGCCGAACGTGCTCTGCAAGTGGCGGCCTACCTGGAAGGCCAAGGCGTCCGGCGCGGCGACGTGGTGGCGTTGCAGCTGCCCAAGGGGCCCGAGCAGGTGATCGCGGTACTGGGCATCCTGGCGTGCAGCGCCACGTACCTGCCCATCAGCGTCGATCAACCGGCGACGCGTTGCCAGAAAATCTGCGATTCGTCGGGTGCCCGCTTGGTGCTCACGCAACTGCCCGCCGCCAGCACCGCGCTGGATGCCCCGCGGCCTGGAGCCGTCAGCGACCTGGCCTATATCCTCTATACCTCCGGCTCCACGGGTGAGCCCAAGGGCGTGGAAATCAGTCATCAGGCCGCCGCCAACACCCTGGAAGACCTGCAACGGCGCTTGCAACTGAACAGCGACGACCGAATCCTCGCGCTCTCGGCGCTGGAGTTCGACCTGTCGGTGTTCGACCTGTTTGCCGCGCTGTCGACCGGGGCGGCGGTGATCGGTATCGCGCCCGAGGCCCAGCGCGATGCCGGCCGCTGGCGTGAACTGGCCCTGCAGCATCGCGCCAGCGTGCTCAACTGCGTGCCGGCGTTGCTCGACATGCTGCTCGGCTGTGCCCCCGCCGATGCCAACCTGCCCCTGCGTGCGGTGTTGCTGGGCGGCGACAAAGTTGCTCCGGACCTGGCGCCACGGCTGTGGGCCCAAGCCCCCGGCTGCCGCTTCATGGCCCTGGGCGGTGCCACCGAAACCGCCATTCACTCGACCCTGTTCGAAGTGCTGCCCGGCCAATCCTTGCCCTGGCACTGCCTGCCCTATGGCACGCCACTGGATAACGTTCGCCTGCGCATCGTCAACCCGCGCGGGCACGACTGCCCGGACTGGGTGGCCGGCGAACTGTGGATCGGCGGCGCCGGTGTTGCCGAGGGCTATCGCGGCGACCGGGTACGCACTGCTGAACGCTTTGTCGACTATCAAGGCCTGCGCTGGTACCGCACCGGCGACAGTGCGCGTTATCACCCCGACGGCAACGTCGAATTCCTCGGGCGCACCGACTTCCAGCTCAAACTGCACGGTTACCGCATCGAAGCCGGGGAAGTCGAAACCGCGTTGCTGGCCTGGCCAGGCATCGAGCAGGCGGTGGCGCTGCTGGCCGGCCAGCAATTGGCTGCGGTGGTGCGCCTGACGGACGGCCCCGCGACCCCCACACGCTTAGCCCCACCGGGCCTGGCCCAACATCTGGCCGAGCGTCTGCCGAGCTACATGATTCCCGGCACAATCCTGGGCTGCGCACAGCTGCCCTTGACCGGCAACGGCAAGGTGGATCGCAAAGTATTGACCGACTGGCTGGCGGCCAACAGAGCCCCCTTGCAGGCCAACCTGTCCCCTCCCAGCGGCGACATCGAAACGCAGGTGGCGCTTGCTTGGCAGCAGTTGCTGGGCTGTGGTGAGGTTTGCCGTGAACACAACTTCTTTGCCCTGGGCGGTGATTCCCTGAGCGCCACCCGCCTGGTGCGTCTGCTTGCAGAGCAAGGGCTGGGGGGCGCGCGGATCGCCCAGGTCTTTTCCAAACCAGTGCTGGCGCACTTTTGTGCCGATTTGCATCGACAGGCCCAGGCCGAACCGCAACACACGATTGTGCCCGACCTGCCGCAACGCCATGCGCCTTTCCCAATGACCGAGGTGCAGCAAGCCTATTGGCTGGGTCGTGACCCGAGCCTGGTACTGGGCGGCGTGAGCTGCCACTTCTATCGCGAATACGACGTCGAGGACCTCGACCTGCCGCGCCTGCAGAACGCACTGGAGCGTTTGATCGAGCGTCACGAAATGCTCCGTGCGGTGTTCGATCAATGCGGCCAGGCCCGCATCCTGCCCCTGCAACAGCTGCCGTCCTTCGAAATTGGCCAGGGCTACGCCAACCTCGACGACTTGCGTGAACACTGTGCCCATCGCGTGTTCGATCCAGGCCAGTGGCCGCTGTTCGATGTGCAGGCCGTGGCCCACGGCCGGTACACGCGGTTGGCCATCAGCCTGGACAACCTGATCCTCGATGCCCTGAGCATCCTGCGCTTCTACGCAGAGCTCGATGCCTTGTACCGTGACCCCAGGTTGACGCTGCAGCCCCTGGAACTGTCGTTTCGTGACTATCAACTGCAATCCGCCGTGGACGAGGCCGAGCTGCAAGCCGCGCAACACTTCTGGCAAGAGCGTCTGCCTGAACTGCCGCCGCATCCGCAACTGCCACTGGCGGTTGACCCCGCCAGCATTGGCCAACCGCGCTTCGAACGCCTGCAAGGGCAAATCGACGCCCACGCCTGGGGAGCGATCCTGGCCAAGGCCCAACAGCATGGCCTCACCGCCTCTGCGGTACTGCTCTGCGCGTTTGCCGAAACCCTCGGTCGCTGGAGTGCGCGTCCCGACCTCAGCCTCAACCTCACGCTGTTCGATCGTCGTGCGCTGCATCCCCAGATCGATCAGGTCATGGGCGATTTCACCTCCCTCACGCTGCTCGGCTATGTACCGGTGCCCGGCGAACGCTGGGTCGACCGCGCCCGACGTACCCAGCGGACCTTGGGCGAGGCACTGGAACACCGCTGCCTCGGCTCGGTCAGCCTGTTGCGGCAGCTGGCCCGGGGCAGCGGCGAGCAACAGGTGAGCATGCCCGTGGTGTTCACCAGTGCGCTTGGGGTCCCGGATGGTACGGCCGCGCCGGTGGATGGGCCGTTTGCCCGGCAAGTCTTTGGCCTGACCCAGACCCCACAGGTCTGGCTCGACCATCAGGTGGTGGAAGCCAACGGCGGCATTGCCTTGAACTGGGACCGCGTGGTCGGCCTGTTTCCCGACGGTTTGGTCGAAGCAATGTTCGACGCCTACCTGTACAGCTTGAACTGGCTGGCCGAGCACGCTTGGGACAGCCCACCGCCCGACCTGCTGCCCCCAGCCCAGGCGCAATTGCGCGCCCAGCTCAACGCCCCGGGCCCGAGCGTGCCGGGTGACCCGACCTTGCACCAGGGCTTCTTCGAACACGCACGCCAAGCGCCACAACGCCCGGCGCTGTTGTGGGGTGAGCACGGCACGCTCAGCTATGGCGAGTTGGCCGAGCAGGCGCTGCGCATTGCCCGCAGCCTGGCGGACGCGGGTGTCGTGCCGGGCGATCTGGTGGCTGTGTCCCTGGCCAAGGGGCCACGACAGATCGCCAGCGTGCTGGGCATCCTGGCCGCGGGTGCCGCGTACCTGCCGGTCGGTGTCGACCAACCGTTACAGCGTTGCCAACGCATTCTGCAACAGGCCGGTGTAGCGCTGATGCTGGCCGCGCATGACCCGCAACTGCCGAGCGTCAAACACCTTGATCCGCTCCAGGCGCTGGAAGCTGAACCGCTGTCGGCGCCGCTCGCCATCTCGGCCGCGGAGCTCGCCTACGTGATCTACACCTCCGGCTCCACTGGCCAGCCCAAGGGTGTGGAAATCACCCACCGCGCGGCGATGAACACCGTGGCCGAGATCAACCGCTGCTATGGCATCGACGCCAGCGACCGCACGCTGGCCCTGTCAGCACTGGATTTCGACCTGTCGGTGTACGACCTGTTCGGACTGCTGTCGGCGGGCGGTGCGCTGGTCTTGATCGAAGAAGACCAGCGCCGCGACGCCCGGGCCTGGCTCAAAGCGTTGCAGCACCACCGCGTGACGCTGTGGAACAGCGTGCCGGCCCTCCTGGACATGCTGCTGGAAGCCAACGCTCATGACCGCCAGCCACTGGACCTGAAGGTCGCGTTGCTGTCGGGCGACTGGATTGGCCTCGACCTGCCCCAGCGCCTGCGACAACAGGCTTCTGGCTGTCGCTTTATCGCCCTGGGCGGCGCCACTGAAGCGGCAATCTGGTCGAATCATTACCCCGTGGAGCAAGCACTGCCGGGTTGGCGCTCGATCCCCTACGGCGTGCCACTGGCCAACCAGGCCTACCGGGTGGTCGATGCCCTGGGCCGGGACTGCCCGGATTGGGTCACCGGTGAGCTGTGGATTGGTGGGGCCGGGGTCGCTCGCGGCTATCGCCACGCGCCACAGCTGAACGCCGAGCGCTTTGTCGATGGCTGGTACCGCACCGGCGACCTGGGCCGCTACCACCCCGATGGCCTGCTGGAATTTCTCGGGCGCGCCGACAGCCAGGTGAAGATTGGCGGCCATCGCATCGAGCTGGGCGAAATCGAGGCGGCCCTCGCCCGTCACCCCTGCGTAACCAAGGCCGTAGCGCTCGTCACGGACAACCGGCTGATGGCCGCCGTGACCGCCAGCACCGAGGCACAGGTCTTGGCACGACACCTGGAGCAGTGCCTGCCGGGGTACATGCGCCCGGAACAAATCCTCGTGCTGGAACGCTTGCCTCTGAGCAGCAACGGCAAGATCGATCGCCGGGCGCTGCAGGTCTCCTTGGCCGCCGCCCAACCATGCGCCACGGTGGACGAACAACCGCTGGGGCCGGACGAACAAGTGATCGCCGAGCTCTGGCGGCAATTGCTCAACGTGCCGAGCGTGTCGCGCCACGACAACTTTTTCCGCCTCGGTGGCGACAGCCTCCTGGCCACGCGTTTTCTCGAAATGCTGCGTACCCGCCTCGGCCTTGAACTGCCCATGGGCCAGTTGTTCGGCGCCGCCACCTTGACGGAGGTGGCGCAGATCCTTGAGCGCCAGCCCAACTCGGACACCGTTGAAGAGGGCGTCATCTGATGCCCGCGCAACCCCTCTTTTTTCCAGGAGCTGTACCCATGCCCGCCGCCAAACTGCTAAGTGAACTCAAGTCCCTGGGCGTCGAACTCTGGCCCCAGGACGGACAACTGAAATTCCGCGCGCCCCAAGGCCTGCTCAATGCCGAGCGCCTCGCACAACTGCGCGAGCACAAACAACAGATCCTGCACCTGCTCGAAACACAGGAACGGCCCCTGGTCCAGGCTGACCCGGCGAACCGCCACGCGCCCTTCCCGCTCACGGACGTGCAGAACGCCTACCTCTTGGGCCGCCAATCTTCGTTTGGCTACGGCAACGTGGCCTGCCATGGCTACCTGGAACTGAGCTGGCCGCTGCTCGATCCGCAGCGGGTGGAACAGGCGTGGAACCGTCTGATCGAGCGTCACGACATGCTGCGCGCGGTGATCGCCAGCGAGGGTTCGCAATGCGTCCTGGCCAACGTGGCCCATTACCCGCTGGCCGTCGCGGACCTGCGCGGCGCTACTGGCGAAGAACAACAGCACGCCGTGCAACACATCCGCCAGGCCATGGAACAGAAGCTCTACCCCACCGATCAATGGCCGCTGTTCGAATTGCGCATGAGCCGCAGCGACAGTGGCGACACCCTGCATTTCTCCATGGACTCGCTGATTGCCGACTGGGCCAGCGCACAGTTGCTGTTCAACGAGTTGGAGCTGTTGCTGGACGATCCCCAGGCTACCCTGGATCCCCTGGACATCACCTTCCGCGATTACCTGCTGGCCGAGCGTGGCCTGCTCGAAGGCAGCCGCCATCAACGCGACCGCGAGTATTGGCTGGCGCGCGTCGATGATCTGCCCGCCGCACCGCAACTGCCGGCTCCCCTGAGCGGCGAAGACACGACCGTAGCGCGTTTCCAGAGGCACTCGGCCCAGTTCGATCAGCCACACTGGAGCGCCCTGAAAAAAGCCGCCAGCGAACGCGGCCTGACCCCCTCCATTGCAGTACTCGCTGCCTACGTCGGGACTTTGCAACGCTGGAGCCAGCGCCCCGCCTTCAGCCTCAACCTGACGCTGCTCAACCGCTTGCCACTGCACCCGCAGGTGGATCGGCTGGTGGGGGACTTCACCTCCGTCAGCCTGCTGCAGGTCAACGACCCTCAAGGCCAGGACTTCACCCAGCAGGCCCGGCAACTGGGCAGCCAATTGTTTGCCGACCTGGAGCACCGGCTGTTTTCCGGCATTGAAGTGATGCGTGAAATCGGCCGTCGTCGTGGCCGTGAAGCCGCAGCCATGCCCGTGGTGTTCACCAGCGCCATTGGCCTGGCGATCGAACCCCTGGCGGCCAGCCAGCGCCGGGTGGGCCACGGCATTACCCAGACCCCGCAAGTCACCCTCGACTGCCAGGTGATGGATGACCTCCACGGTTTGCACATCCATTGGGATGTGCGCCAAGGCGTGTTCCCCGACGGCTTGGTCAACGACATGCAGCAGGCGTTCCTGGCTCAGTTGCAGCGATTGGCCCTGGACCCGGTCGCCTGGGAACAACCGATGCAGGTGCCCCTGCCGGCCTGGCAACAACGTGAACGCCTGGCAGCGAATACCACCGCCGCGCCGCTGCCCACCGGTCGCTTGCAGGACGGCCTGCTGGCCATGGCCGAGGCACATCCGCAAGCGTTGGCGGTGATCGACGCCAGTGGCAGCCTGACCTACGCCGCACTCGTCGAACGCGCCCGTGCCGTCGCCGCCACCCTGTGCCAGGCCGGTTGCGCTGCCCAGGAACCGGTGGCGATCCTCATGCCCAAAGGCCTCGATCAGGTCGTGGCGGCCTACGGCGTATTGCTTGCCGGGGCTGCCTACCTGCCACTGGACAGCAACGCCCCGGCCGCCCGCCGCGATCGCGTGCTGCGCAGCGCCCAGGTGCGTCATGTCCTCGGCCAGTCCCAGAGTTTGCCCAATACGCCGCTGCCTGAGGGGGTGCACTGGCACGCGGTGGATCAACTGGCGCCCGCGTCGGCTGATTTCAAAGCGGCCGACGGCAGTCCCGATGATCTCGCCTACGTGATCTTCACCTCCGGCTCCACGGGCGATCCCAAAGGCGTGATGATCAGCCATCGCGCCGCCCTCAACACCGTGCAAGACATCAACCGACGCTTTCAACTCAGCGCCAAGGATCGCGTGCTGGGGTTGGCACAGTTGAGTTTCGACCTGTCGGTGTACGACCTCTTCGGTCCCCTCGCAGCGGGCGGTGCGCTGGTGCTGCCCGACCCGGCACGCGGCGCCGACCCGTCGCACTGGGCCGAGCTGGTGCAGCGTCACCAGGTGACGCTGTGGAACTCGGTGCCTGCGCAACTGCACATGCTCGCCCATTACCTGCATGCCGAGCCTCGGCCGCTGGACAGCCTGCGCCTGGCCTTGTTGTCCGGTGACTGGATCCCGCTGAACCTGCCGCCGCAACTCCAACGGCTCTTGCCCGGCCTGGCCCTGGTAGGCCTCGGTGGCGCGACCGAAGCCTCGATCTGGTCCAACCTGCACCCGATCGGCGCGATTGACCCGGCGTGGCGCAGTATTCCCTATGGCCTGCCCTTGGCGAACCAGGGCTTTCGCGTGCTCGACAGCCAATGGCGCGACGCGCCGACCTGGGTGCCCGGCGACCTGTACATCAGCGGTGTCGGCCTGGCCCAGGGGTACCTCGGCGACCGGGCACTGAGCGAGGCGCGGTTCTTCGCCCATCCGGTGGATGGCCAGCGCCTGTATCGCACCGGCGATCGGGGTCGCTACCTGCCGGGTGGCGAACTGGAATTCCTCGGCCGTGAAGACGGCCAAGTGAAAATCCGTGGACATCGGGTTGAACTGGGCGAGATCGACGCCGCATTGCTCGCCACCCCTGGCGTGGACAGCGCAGTCAGCCTGGTCACCGGTGACGCAACCGGCGAGCGTAGCCTGTTGGCCTTCGTTACCGCTGCGCGGACAACGCCAAAACCGCTGCCGGACGCGTCCTTGCTCACGACCATCAATCGTTACGCCGACAACCAGGTCGGCACCTTTGACGCGCAACAGGTACGCGATTACCAGGCAGACCTCCGTGCCGCGGCATTGAGCTCGATGCTGGAGGTGATGCTCAAGGCCGGGCTGTTCAGCGGCGAGCTGGCCGAACCCGATGCCCCGGCCATTCTCAACGCCTTGCAGGCACAACCTCGTCATCACTGGCTGGTGCGCCGCTGGCTGGGCGCGCTGTGCGATGCAGGCCTGGTGCAACTCGAACAATCGCGCTATCGCCTGGCGCAACCGGCACCCGAGCCGGCGCTGGCCTGGGGCAAGGTAGAACAGGCGGTCGCCTCGGGGCTGTGCAGCCAGGCGCTGTTCGACTATCAGCTCAACCATGTCTGGCAATTGCCGCAGTTGCTCAAGGGCGAGGTCAACCCGTTCGACCTGCTGTTTCCCCAAGGCCAACAGGACCTGGCGTTGCAGCTGTACGGCGGGGACGCCGTCTCGCGCTACAACAATCACAGCATCGCGGCCCTGATCAATCGCCTCGCCACTCACCATGACGGCGACGGCCCATTGCGCATCCTGGAAATCGGCGCCGGCACCGGCGCTACCAGCGCCCCCGTGATCGGCCTGCTCGATGGCTTGGATGTCGATTATTTGTTCACCGACATGACCGCTTTTTTCCTGCCGGCGGCCAAGCAACGGTTTACCGAGCACGCCTGGGTGCGTTACGGCGTGCTGGACATCGACCAGGACATCCGGCCCCAAGGGCTGACCAGCAACAGCGTCGATGTCGTGCTGTGCGCGGGCATGCTCAACAGCGTCAAGGACATCGACAAGGCCCTCGGCCAGATCACCGAACTGCTCAGCCCAGGTGGCTGGTTGGTGTTCAGCGAACCCACCGGCGAATGGCCGCCGATCCTGCTGACCCAGGGCTTCATGATGACGCCGGTCAACGGCGATCATGACCAGGGCCATAGCGGCTTGCACGACGCCGAAACCTGGCAGGCGCGGATCCAGGCTTTTGGAGGCGAGTGCCTGTCCGCCCTGCCCCAGGCCGATCACCCGCTGGCCGCCCTCGGCATGCAGGTGTTCGCCGCCCGTTTCAAGGCCGGATTCCAGCGCCTGGACGTCGACAGCCTGCGCCGCGCCCTGGCGCAGCGCTTGCCCGAGTACATGCTGCCGGCGCACCTGCAAGTGCTCGACCGCTTGCCATTGACCGCCAACGGCAAGGTCGACCGCAAGACCCTGGCCAGCTTGCGCCCCGCCGTTGATGCCCAGGTGTCGGCTGGCCAGGCGACGCCGAGCGATCCGCTCACCGCCGAGCTGTGCCGGCTGTGGGCCGAGGCGTTGGGATTGACGCAGATTGGCGTCGACGACAGTTTTTACGAAAAAGGCGCCGACTCACTGATCCTCGCCCGCGTCGCCGGTCAACTGCGTGAACAACTGCCCCAGGCCCAGGGCTTGAGTTACGACACACTGCTGCGGCAGATGCTCAACGAGCCGAATGTGGCCGCCCTGGTGCGCCTGCTCAACCATGGCGAAACCGCGACAGCCCCCACTCCGGCGAGCGGCGAAGCCCAGCGCTCGTCAAACAGCAATGCGTTGGTGGTGCCGTTTGGCGGTGGCGACGTCGGCCCGGTGCGGGTGATGTTCCACGCCGCCCTCGGCACCCTGGATTACTTCCAACACCTGGGGCGCGCCCTGGCCGAGCAACAGGCCGGACCGGTGATCGGCTTTGCCGTAGCCGACACCGAGCGTTACCTGGCCCTGGAGCCCAAGCGCCTGATCGAAAGCGTGGCCCAGGACTACGCCGAACGCTTGATCGCCGACGGTCATCAGCGCTTCCAGTTGATCGGTTACTGCCTCGGCGGGCTGCTCGCCACCGAGGTCGCCCGGCGCCTGCTCGAACGCGGCATGGACGTGGTGGACCTGAGCCTGATCGACAGCATTCCGATGTTCATCGACACCGACGAAGAGCTGGCCTATGAGGCGATCTTCGTGCCCAACCTGAACCTGGACCCGGTTAAAACCGTGTTCGGCGCACACATTGAGGACTACGACGTGTACCGCGCCATCGACCTGCTGATGGCCCGTGACAATCGCCGCGTGCCGGCCGGGGCCATGGCGTCCTTGAGCGGCGATCCGGGCCTGGAAGCCCTGGCGCTGGCGGTGCAACAACAATCGGCGCGCAGCCAGGAAGAACGCCTGGCCGAGTACGCGCGCCTGGCGTCGGGCCAGGCCGGGGTGCCCATTGGCCCGGAACTGGTGCCAACACTGTTTCGCGTGTGCCGCCACAGCATGCGCGCGGCACGGTTCGACCCGCCGCCGTTCCTCGGCAACATGACCTACCTGCGCTGCCTGGAACAGCAATCGTTCGGCATCACCGGCGGCGTTGGCCACCTGGCGGCACCGTTCTGGGAAGACGCGTGCCTGGGGCGGTTCGACTTGATCGACGTGCCCGGCAACCACTTCAGCGTGATCGAACCACCCCACGTCCACACCGTCACCGCGCACCTGCTGGACGCCCTACGGAAAAACTCATGACGAGCGCTTTGGATACCCTGAAACGTCCGGTCAACCGCCTGATCCGTCTCGGCGTGGTGTTTGCCGCGGTCGGCGCGCTGGTCAACCTGGTGCCCTTCATCGGCCTGACCGAGCTGGGCCGATTGCTGCTGGCCGGCAGCGTCGACGCTCAATCCTTGTGGCGCTGGGCGGCGCTGGTGGTAATTGCCTTGAGCCTGGGCTGGATGGCCAACGGCGTGGCCTTGTGGTTGACCCACCTGGCGGACCACCGCCTGCAGGCGAGCCTGCGCGAAGCCATGGTACGCAAGCTGGGGCGCGTGCCCCTGGGCTGGTACACCGACACCACCTCGGGCGCGGTGCGCAAAGTGGTGCAGGACGATCTGGAAGACCTGCATCACCTGGTCGCCCACCATGCGGTGGAACTCACCGCGGCCATCGTCACGCCCGTGGCCGGTCTGGTGTGGCTGGTCACGCTGAACTGGCGCCTGGCGCTGCTGGCCGTGCTGACCTTGCCGGTGTATGCAGTGGCCTACGCCCTGATGATGCGCGGCTTCGGCGCGAAGATGCAGTTGCTGGACAAAAGCATGAGCCGAGTCAGTGCCGCGATCGTCGAGTTTGTCCACGGCATTGCCGTGGTCAAGGCGTTCGGCCAGGTGGGCCAGGCCCATCGCAGCTATCAACAGGCGGTCAACCAGTTCAGCGAGCAATACGCCGGCTGGGTCAAGCCGCTGCTGCGTCTGGAAGCGTTTTCCTCCATGGCCTTGAGCGTTCCGGTGATCCTGCTGGTGAGCCTGGGGGCGGGTAGCCTGTTGCTGGCCGAAGGTTGGATCACGCCGCTGCAATTATTCGCCGAAACCTTGGTGGCGGTGGTGATTCCGCAGTCACTGTTGGTGATCAATCAGAGCCTGACCGCCCAACGCACCGCCCTGGCGGCCGCCGACCGCATCGAAGCGCTGCTCAAGGTCGACGAGCTGCCCGCGCCCAACGTGAGCAAGCAGCCCCAGGGCAGCGACATCACCTTTGAGCGCGTGCAGTTCGGCTACGACCCCGAGCACCCGATCCTTAACGGCGTGGATCTGTACTGCCCGGCCGGCAGCGTGACCGCCCTGGTCGGCGCATCCGGCGCGGGTAAATCGACCCTGGCCAAACTGGTGCCGCGCTTCCATGACGTCAACGCCGGCTGCGTGCGGGTGGGCGGTGTCGATGTGCGAGAAATCGATCCGCGCCAGCTGTATCGGCAAGTCGGTTTCGTCTTGCAAGACGCGCAACTGGTGCACGGGACCGTGGCCGATAACCTGCGCCTGGGCCGCCCCGACGCCAGCGACGCCGAGATGGAGATGGCGGCTCGTTCGGCGCAGATTCACCCGCGCATCCAGGCCCTGCCCCGAGGCTATCAGTCGGTGATCGGCGAGGATGCGATTTTCTCCGGCGGTGAAGCGCAACGCCTGTCCATCGCCCGCACGCTGTTGGCCGATACGCCGGTGCTGATCCTCGACGAGGCCACCTCCCACGCCGACCCCGAATCCGAAGCGTTGATCCAGGACGCCTTGTCGGCCCTGGCCCGGGGTCGCACGGTGCTGGTAATCGCGCACCGCCTGGCCAGTATCAGCGGCGTCGACCAGATCGTTGTCCTCGATCAGGGCCGAGTGCTTGAAAGCGGTCGTCACGAATCCCTGCTTCAGGCCGACGGTGCCTATGCCCGCCTGTGGCGCACCGGCGCCAAGCACTCCCTCCCCGAGCTGGAGATGTCCCTGTGATCCGCAGCCTTGTCACTTTACTGGGGCCGGCACATGCCGCAGGCCTCTACCGATACCTCGCGTGGCTGGTAACCAGCGCCGTGCTGCAAGGCCTGGCCGTAGCGTTCCTGGTGCCGATCCTGCACGCGCTGTTTGCCGGTGATCATCCCACGGCGATCGCTTGGCTGGCCGGCCTGGCGGCGATGGCCGTGCTAACGTGCGTTGCCCATTACCAGCAGGCGATGAAGGGCTTTGCGCTCGCGCTAGTCGTGCTGACCACCTTGCATGATCGTCTCGGCCAACACCTGGTCAACCTGCCCCTGGGCTGGTTTAACTCGGAGAAAGTCGGGCGTCTGTCGCGCAGTGCCACCAGCGGCACGTTGATGGTCACCGGTTTATTTGCCCATTACCTGGGGCCGGTGGTGTCCGGGGTGGTGGTACCAGCCACCGTCGCGCTGACCTTGTTCATCTTCGACTGGCGCCTGGGCCTGACCGCCTTGCTGTGCGCGCCGCTGATCTACTTCACCCATCACTGGTCCGCCGCGGCCATCGGCAGTAACGATGCCCGGGTCGAAGCCGCCGCGACCCTGGCCGGTAACCGCGTGGTGGAGTTCGCCCGCTACCAGCAAGTGCTGCGCGCCTTTGGCCGGACCCAGGACGGCTATGCGCCCTTACAGGCGGCCAACCTGGCACAGAAACAGGCCGGCGGTTCGATGTTGTCCCAGACCTTTCCCAAATTGCTGGCCGGCGGCCTGACCGTGCAACTGGCCTTCGCGCTGCTGGTGGGCGTGGGCATCGCTCTCGCCGTCCGAGGCGACATCGACGCCATCCAGCTGGTCGCCCTGCTCGCCCTGGCGGCCCGATTTGTCGGGCCATTGGCCGAGGCGGCGGCGCGCAGCGGGCTGTTGCGCATGGCCGGTAATGACCTGGAGCAACTGGTCGGCATCCTGCGCGAGTCGCCACTGCCGCAACCCGCTGTCAGTCAGCCGTTGACCGCTCCTGGCAGCTTTGCCTTTGAACACGTCAGCTTCGCCTACGCCAGCGGCCCGACGGTACTGCGCGACCTGACATTCACGGCACCGGCCCATTCGATGACAGCGATTGTCGGCGCCTCGGGCTCGGGCAAGACCACCGTCACGCGGCTGCTCATGCGCTTTTTCGATGCGACCGAAGGCCGCGTCAAGGTCGGTGGCGTCGATGTGCGCGAACTGTCCAACGAAGCCTTGATGGCGCAACTGTCGCTGGTGATGCAGGACGTCTACCTGTTCGACGACAGCCTCGAAGCCAACATCCGTGTCGGCAGGCCGGACGCCAACGCGCAGCAGGTGGCTGAAGCGGCGAGGCTGGCCGGCGTCGATGAAATCGTTGCGCGCCTGCCCCAGGGCTGGCACACCCCGGTGGGCGAAGGCGGCGCGGCATTGTCTGGCGGCGAACGCCAGCGGGTGTCCCTGGCCAGGGCGCTGCTCAAGGGCGCTCCTATCGTGCTGCTGGATGAAGCCACTGCCGCCCTGGATCCGCACAACGAAGCCTTTGTACAAGCGGCGATTCGTCGCCTGAAGCAAAGCTCGACGGTGCTGGTCATCGCCCATCGCCTGCCGACCATCATGGCCGCTGACCAGATTCTGGTGCTCGACCACGGCCGCCTGGTGGAAGCAGGCACACACTCGCAACTGCTGGCCCTCGACGGGCGTTACACCGGGTTCTGGCGAGATCGCCAGCGTGCCGGCGGCTGGCGCCTGAATGCGCAGGCCCAGCCATGCTGATCGGGGTCCTGGGTGCCAGTGGCGATGTCGGTCTGGCCAGCGCTCGGGCGCTGTTGAGCTTGGGCGTGAACGAACTGCGCCTGGGCGGGCGTGACCCACGCAGCGGTGCCCACTGCCTGGCATCGCTCCAGCAGCAATGGCCCGACGCACGCCTGCAATGGACAGCGGTGGACTTCAATGATGCCCCTGCCCTGGCCGGGTTCGCCCGTGGCTGCGATGTGCTGCTCAACTGCGCCGGCCCCGCCTGGCGATTGGGAGATCGTGCCGCCCGGGCGGCGCTGCAAGCCGATGCGCATTACGTGGATGCCGCCGGCGAGATGACGCTTGAGCCGAGCCAGTGGCCCAACCGTTGCGCCGTCCTCGGTGCGGGCCTGCAACCAGGCCTTACCGGCTTGCTTCCACGTTGGCTGGCCGAGCGGGCCTTCACCCAGGTCCAGGGCCTGACCAGCTATTTCGGCCTGCGTGCCCCATTCACCGCCGTGGCCGCCGACGACTTCCTGCAAGGAGCGGTGGATGGCACCAGCGAGCCCCTGGCGGCATGGCGCAACGGCCGTTGCAGCCGGGCGCTGCGCCGCAGCCGGGACGTGGTGCTGCCGTGTTTCCCCGGCCAGGTTCACGTGCTGCCCTATTTGAATCAAGAAGGCGAACGCCTGGCCATGGACCTGAGCCTGGATGTCGGCCAGTGGTTCAACGTGATCACCGACGGGCATGTGCTCAAGGCGCTGGACCTGGCCCACAGCCTGCCGCGCGCCGAAGCGGTGCAGCGCTTGTGCGAGGCCAGCCTGCTGGACCTCAGCGGCCAGGCCCCGTTCGTCACGTTGCTGCTGCAACTCGACGGGCAGTGGGACGGCCAGGCGCGCACTCGCAGCCTGGTGCTCAGTGGTGCAGGCAATGCGGCGCTGACCGGTGCAATGGCCGCCGCCACGGTGGTCAGCGTGGCGAACGGTGAAATCAGTGCCGGCTGCCATTACGCCGCCCAGGTGTTGCCACCCGCCGCCAGCCTTGAACGCCTGCAACGCACCGCGGCGATCCTTGCGCTGAACCTGCTGCCCGGCCCGCTCGAACACCTGCACACCGTTGAAGAAGGTTGCCTATGAACAGCGCCCTGAATGAACTCGAACACGTGAGCCTGGGCGTGATGGCCCAAGTGTTGCTGCACACCGGGGCCTTGCCGTTGCAGGTCTGGCGCAGCGCCGGGCAGATCAACCGGGCCTTGGGCACGGCCCCCCGCCATGCCTGGATTGTGCGGCGCTGGCTGGCGGCACTGACCCGTGCCGGTGCGCTGGGCGAAGACGCCGGACGCCTCGCCTGGCAAGGCACGCCACCCACAGCCGCGATCGATAACTTGCCCGGGCTGTACGCCGAACTCGGCTTCCCGGCCAGCATGGCGCCCCTGCACAGCCAGGTCATTGAGTGCCTGCCCGACCTGTTGCGCGATCAACTTGCCCTGACACCGTTGCTCCTGCAATCGGGCGACCCCGTCGCGGTGTTGGGTGCCTACCAGCACAACCGCTTCACCGCAGCGATCAATCAGGCCCTCGCCGCTCGGGCAAGCGAAGTCCGTGCCCACGGCGATGTGCTGCGGGTGCTGGAATTGGGCGGCGGCGCCGCCTGCACCACCCACGCCGTGTTGGCAACGTTGCAAGCAAACGAAAAGGACTATCGCTTTACCGACATCAGTGCGCTTTTCACCGGGGCGGCCCAGCGTCAGTTTCGCCTGGAGCCGGGGATGCATTTCGCCTTGCTCGACCTGGACCGAGGCTTCGCAGAGCAAGGCATCGAGGCCCGCAGCCAGGACCTGGTGATCGCCGGCAATGTGCTGCACAACGCCCGCGATCTGCCCCAAAGCCTCGGGCAGATTCGCGCCTGCCTGCGGGACGGCGGAAGCTTTTTGTTCAGCGAGTCCATCGCGGACAACCCGGCGATGCTGACCTTCATGCACCTGCTGTTGTCACCGCCTGCCGATGCACCGCTGCGCGATACCGATGAAGCGTTCATCCCGCCTGATGCATGGCGCCAGGTCTTGCAAGCCCAGGGTTTCCAATTACTCGAAGTATGGCCCACGGCAACCGACCCGCTGGCGGCCGCCGGGCAACGTTTGTTTCACGCCGTAGGAGTTTCATCATGACGCTGCACGTTGACACCCTGCTGATTGAGCTGCCGGGCTGCACGCTCCCGTGGCATTTGCCTGCCCTGACTGACCTGGGCATACATCAACGCTCTCCGGCACGCCTGTTGGCGGTCATCGAACGCCAACGCCCCGCCGTGGCGGTCATGAACGCCGAACAGCTGGAACGGCTGCTGGACTTCCCCGCCCTGCCGTTGACCGACCTGAGTCACCTGGAACAGGTGCTGTTCGTCACGGCGCAACCGGGCGATTGGCAACTCGCCGAGCGGGCGGCGGCACAGCTCAATTGTCGTGTCCAGGGGTTTACGGATGCCCTTGGGGAATGGCGCGACCTGGCCAGCGTCAAACTCGAACATCAACGTTGGCGCGAGCGTGCCCTCGGGCATCCCGACGTGAGCTGCGTCGCGCTGCATGGCCAGACCTTGTTCGTCGTGCCTCACCCTTGCGAGGCCGCATGGGTCGAGGATTACCTCGATGCGACCGAAGCGGCCCTCGACCAGCAGTTTTCCACCGAGCAACTCGTCGAAGCGGTACGGCTCAATGATCGGCTTGGCCACGCCGCGTTGCTGTCGATGCTCAACGGCCTGGACCATTGCGGCCTGTTGCCCGCACCGTTGAACGACGTCGCCCAGGGGCTGGCCCATGGGGGCATCGCGCCGGGGCACCGGCCGCTGATCGCGCGCTGGCTGGACGTGTTGCAAGGGCAAGGTCTGTTGAGTCGCGAAGGCACCCGACTGCACCCCACCCTCGACGCCAGCGCCTGGAGCGATGAAGCCCTCGAAGGTATCTGGTCGCAACTGACCCTGGACTGGACGCGCAACACCGGCGGCAGCGGCACCCTCGACTATGCGCGGGACAATGCCCGTCAATTGCCGGCGCTGATGCGCGGTGATTGTGCGGCCGTGCACCTGTTGTTTCCCGAAGGGCGCACCGAACGCGCGGCGGCGTTGTACCGCGAAAGCCTGGCGGCCCAGTACCAGCACCGCGCGGTGGCCCACTGGGTCGGTGCCTGGGCCGCACGCCAGCCAGCCGGTGTGCCGTTGCGCGTACTTGAAGTCGGTGCCGGCACCGGGTCGACCACCCAGGCCGTGTTGCCGGCCTTGGCCGACGCGTCGGTGGACTACCTGTGCACCGACGTGTCGCGCTATTTCAGTGAGCAGGCCGCCGAGCACTTGCAAGCCTGGCCGTGGGTTCGCCATGGCGTATTCGACATCGATCGGCCCGCCCTGGCCCAGGGTTACCGCAGCCAGAGTTGGGACCTGATCGTCGCCGGCGGCGTCCTCAATGCCGCCCGCGATACCGAACGCTCCCTGGCGACCCTGCTCGCCTTGCTCAAGCCGGGCGGCTGGCTGGTGTTCAGCGAACCCACGCAGGAGTCGTTCTGGGTGATGGCCTCCCAGGCCTTCATGCTCAACCAGGCCGACGATGAACGTCAGCTCAGCAGCACCACTTTCCTCAACCTCACGCAATGGCAAACCGCCCTGGCCAGGACCGGGTTCCAGGGCAACCGCAGCTTGCCCGCCGATGGACACCCACTGGCGCACCTGGGCCATCGCGTCTTCGTCGCCCAGGTGCCCGTCCATCGCTTGAGCCGCGCGGCATTGGCCGCGCACCTCGAAGAGCCCGCCTTGGATCTTGAGCTACTCGAACAATTGCCTGACGACCACACGCTGGCCCAGTGGGCACGCCTCCCGGAGACCTGCCCATGAACAGCACCCCTGCGCGCAAACGCGTGATCGTGGCCGGCACCGCGTTCGGTCGCATCTACCTGCAAGCCCTGGCCCGCGCCCGTGACTGCTACGAACTGGTGGGCATCCTGTCCCGCGGCAACGCCTATTCCCGGGCCTGCGCCGACCATTATGGAGTAGCACTGTACGAGACCGTCGAACAGGTGCCGGATGAGGTCGATATCGCTTGCGTGGTGGTGCGCTCCGGCGCAACCGGTGGCGCTGGCGCTGACTTGGCTCAACAGTTTCTGCGTCGCGGCATCCACGTGTTGCAGGAACACCCGGTGCACCACCGCGAAATCGCCGCGTGCATGCAGGCCGCGCGCCAGGGCCACGCTGCCTATGCGGTGAATACGCTGTACCCGAATATCCTGGCGATCCGTCGCTTTCTCGCCGTGGCCGCCTATCTGCGCGATCAACAGGGGCTGGCGTATATCGAAGCCGCCTGCAACAGCCAGGTGGCTTACCCGCTGCTGGATATTCTCGGGCGCCTGGCCGGAGGCCTGCGGCCCTGGTCGTTCGCGGCACCGGCCGCTACGGTCGGGGAGCCCCCCTTCACCCGGCTCGATGCCTGTTTCAACGGCGTACCGATCAGCTTGCGGGTGCAGAACCAGGTGCACCCCAAGGACCCGGACAACCATTCGTTCCTGCTGCATCGCCTCGAAGTCGGTTGTGAAGCCGGGGTGCTGAGCCTGGGCGACACCCACGGCCCGGTGCTGTGGAACCCGCGCCTGCACGCTTTAAGGGACAGCACTGACCGGCTGATCATGGCCGGCCCCGGCAGCGAACGATTGGCCGGACCAACGATGGTGCTGCTTGATCCGCAAGTGCCCCTGAGCTACCGACAAGTGTTCAACCAGGTTTGGCCCGACGCAGTCATCGTCGCCCTGGACGCGTTGTGCCTCGACATCGATGAACCTTCGCGGCGCCTGCGCAGCGGCGTCTGGGCCACCGAGGTGTCCATGGCCTGGCGTGAAATGAACAACCTGATTGGCATGCCCGCCTTGATAGAGCCGCCAGTGCCCCGCTCGCTGCCGCTGGCTGAACTCCAGGCCCTGGCCGACGCCGTGCAAGCCCCTTACGGTGATGACACCGCCCAACTGCTGGGAGCGCTGCCATTTTGAACACTGCCCAATCCTCCTGCAGCCATGTGTTGCTGTGGGTGCGCGACTTGCACCAGGCCGTGGCGAACTTTCGTGCCGCCGGTTTCGAAGTCACCTACGCCACCGCCGAAGCTCGCGCCCAACACGCGCATATCTGGTTCAGCCAGGGGCCGATCATCGAATTACTCACCACACCGCGTCACGCCTGGCTGTTCAAGTGGCCCATCGACTGCCTGGCCGGCCGTGGCGCCGGGCGACGGATGTTGCGCTGGGCGGCCCAAGGCGAAGGGTTCTGCGACCTGGCGCTGCTGTGCGAGACCCCCGCCCTGGCGCCGCGCCTCAAAGGCCTGGCGGGCTGCGGCGTGGCCATGGGCCGGACGGTGAACTGGCGGCGTACCTGCGTTGATGGCCGCCAGACGCGGTTTCGTTTCGTCTACCCGCGCCACGACCGCCTGCCCTTCCTGGTCACGCCCTATGAGCCGGCCCAGCATCCGCCCCGAATGATTCACCCCAACGGCGCAACGGGCTTGGCAGCGATCCACTTGGGCGTACATCCCGCCGACCACACCGCCCTCAGCCTGCTGACCGGTGACGACCCGTTGCTGCGTATCCAGCCGGCCGAATACACCGGCGTACAGGCGGTGCGAATCGCCGGCCTGACGCACCCGCTGATTCTGCACGGCGCCCGTTTGCTGGGTTGCCCGACCGCTCAAGGAGATTGCCATGCTTGATGGATGCACCGACTGGCCCGACGACTTTATCCGCCGTTACCGCGAACACGGCTACTGGCAAGGCGTGCCGTTGGGCCAACTGCTGCGCGAGCAGGCGCAGCGCACGCCACATAAAGAGGCGCTGGTGGACGGTCTTCGGCGTTGGCGTTACGCCGAGCTCGACCTGCAGGCCGACCGCTTGGCCGCCGGCCTCGCCGACCGGGGCCTGCGCGCTGGCCAGCGAGTACTGGTGCAACTGCCGAACATCGCCGAGTTTTTCAGCCTGACCTTCGCCCTGTTGCGCCTGGGGGTGATTCCGGTGTTTGCCCTGCCGGCCCATCGCGAACACGAACTGCTCCACTTGGCCCAACTGAGCCAGGCCGTTGCCTATGTGATTGTCGATCGGCACCTGGGCTTCGATTATCGGCCACTGGCGCGCACCCTGCGTGAGCAGGCGCCGAGCCTGCAACAGATCTGGGTGGTCGGGGCGGCCGAGGAGTTCGTGTCCCTGGCCGACTGTGTTGCTGACCCTCGTCCGCTGCCCGCGCCAGACTCACGGGAAGTCGCCGTGCTGCTACTGTCCGGCGGCACCACCGGCCTGCCCAAGCTAATCCCGCGCACCCATGACGATTACGCCTGCAATGCGCGCCTGGCGGCCCGCGCGTGCGGCTTCGACAGCCACACCCGCTACCTGGCGGCATTGCCCGTGGCGCACAACTTTCCCCTGGCCTCGCCCGGTGCGTTCGGGGTGTTTAGTGTCGGCGCGACCCTCGTGTTGGCGCCAGAGCCCAGCCCGGACACCACCTTCGAGCTGATCGAGAGCGAACGCATCACCCACACCGCTTTGATCCCGCCACTGGTGCTGTTGTGGCTGGAAATGGCGCAATGGTCCGACCATGACCTGAGCAGCCTGCAATGGCTGCAGGTCGGTGGTGCGCGGCTCAAGGCCGAGATCGCCGCACGTATCGGCCCTGTCCTGGGGTGTGGCCTGCAACAGGTCTACGGGATGGCCGAAGGGTTGCTGTGTTTTACCCCGCTGGATGACCCGCAAGCGCGCATCTTCGAAACCCAGGGCCTGCCGCTCACCGCCGATGATGAGATCCGCATCGTCGACGCCGATGACGTCCCGGTCGCGCCAGGCGCCGTGGGCGAATTGCTGGTGCGCGGCCCCTACACCATTCGTGGTTACTACAACGCCGGCGAACAGAATCTGCGCGCCTTCACCGCCGACGGTTTCTACCGCAGCGGCGACCTGGTGCGACGTTTGCCCGAGGGCCATTTGATCGTCGAGGGGCGGACCAAGGATGTGATCAATCGCGGCGGCGAGAAAATTCCGGTGGAGGAAATCGAGAACCTGCTGCTGGGCCATCCGCTGATTCGCGATGTCGCCCTGGTGGCCTTGGCCGATGAGCTACTGGGTGAGCGCAGTTGCGCCTGTGTGCTGGCCCACGCCGAACAGGTCGAGCTGGGCGCGATCAACGCCTGGCTGCGCGAGCGTGGACTGGCCGCCTACAAACTGCCGGATCGCTTGCATGTGCTGCGCGAATTTCCGTTGACGCGCCTGGGCAAGGTCAACCGCAAGGCCCTGGCGGAACAGGTGCAAGCCTTATGAGCCGCGAAATGTCCGCGTGGATACGCGTACTGCGTGAGGGCGGCCAACCTCGGGCCCGCCTGGTGTGTCTGCCCCATGCTGGGGGCAGCGCGAGTTTCTTCCGCCCGTGGCTGGCGCACCTGCCGGGAGATATCGATCTACTGGCCGTGCAATATCCCGGACGTGAAGAACGCTTCAACGAGGCGCGTATTGCCTGCCTGGCCAGCCTGGCCGAACACATCAGCCAAGCCCTGTTGAGTTTGCCCAGCCGCCCGCTGTGGCTGTTTGGCCACAGCATGGGTGCGGCGCTGGCCTACGCCGTCGGTGTGCAGCTGGAGGCGGCGGGCGTCGGTGCCGAGCATGTGTTTGTCTCGGCCCACCCGCCACCGCACCGGCAACCGTCCAGTGACCTGCACCGCCAGGACGACGCCGCGCTGATCGCCGACATTCTGCGCCAGGACGCCGAGGCCACCGGCCTATGGGGCAACCCGCAACTGCGCGCACTGTTCCTGCCAACCCTGCGCAGCGACTACCAGGCCATCGAGACCTGGCGACCGGCGCAGCTTGACCGCTTGACGGCGCCCATCGACGTACTGCTGGCCCGGGCCGACACGGAAGTCAGCCTTGACCAGGCCCGGGCCTGGGCAGACCTGAGCGAACACACCCCGGATATCCGCCAGTTCGACGGCGATCATTTTTACCTCAAGCAACAGCCGCGCCCCGTGATCCATCACCTGCTGCAACGCACGGCCTACCTTCAAGGAGACTCGGTATGAAAACCCCGGAACACTGCACCGGCCTGCCGGACATTCGCCACGCCATCGACACCCTCGACCGGCAGATCGTCGATGCCTTGGGGCTGCGCATGCAATACGTCCTCGCGGCCTCGTCCTTCAAGCCTGACCAGGCCAGTATCGCCGCACCGGACCGCGTCGCGGCGATGTTGCCGCAGCGCCGGCGATGGGCGCAGGAGGCCGGGCTGGACGGTGAATTCATTGAGGGCCTGTTCAACCAGATCATCCACTGGTACATCGCCGAACAAACGGCGTTCTGGCTGCAAAAAAAGAGCGCGGCCGTATGAACGAAGCCGCCTTATTGAATGTGTTCGAAGCTGCGCACCAGCTCGCGTTGAAGCATCAGCGTCCTGTCGTCGCAGTGAGCTCGCGCCCCGCACCGTCCCTCGATCCCTTGGCGCTCTACGAAGCGCACCGGCAGGGCTTTTTCTGGTGCGCTCACTCACCGGGCCTGGCACTGTTCGGCTTGGGCTGTGCCTGGCAGATCGAAGCCGCGGGGCCCCAGCGATTGGCCGAGGTGAACCGTCAATGGTTCGCACTGTGCGCCGACGCGGTGATCGATGGCCCCCATCCACCACTGCTGCTGGGCGGTATGCGTTTCGACACCCAGCAGCCTTGCGCGCCGCACTGGGCGCCGTTTGCCGATGCCAGCTTTCACCTGGCCCAATGGTTGCTCAGCGAGGACGCCGACGGCCGCTGGCTGCGTTGCCAGTGCGTGGTGGAACCCGGTAGCGATCCGGCCGCATTGGCGCTTGCCAATCTGGCGGCGTACCAACAGCTTTTCCCGACGCCACACTCGCCCGAATCGTGCCCCGCGGTCATCGAACGCAATGCATTGCCCGCGCCGCAGTGGCAAGCCAAAGTCGCCAACGCCTTGCAGGCCATCGACAGCGGCGACCTGAGCAAAGTGGTGCTCGCCCGCCATATTGAATATCAGCTGGACGCCGCCCTCGATAGCGGCGCCGTCATGCGCCGGCTGTACGAGCGGCGCAACCAGACCCACCTGTTCGCCCTGCACCGAGGAGACAGCTGTTTCATGGGCGCAACGCCGGAGCGGCTGCTCAGTTGCCAGGAAAGCCATCTGAGCACCCATGCCCTCGCGGGTAGCGCTCGTCGCGCCCCAACGCCCGAGAAAGACCAGGAAGCAGGCGCAGGCTTGTTAGCGGATCCCAAGGAACTGCATGAACACCAACTGGTGGTGCAAACCATCCTGCAAGGCTTGTACGGCATCGTCAACGAGCTACAAGCGGCAACCCAACCCGAGCTTTTAAAACTGGCCACGGTGCAGCATTTGAGTACCCCGATCAGCGCCCGGCTGAAAGAAGGGCACAGCTTGCTGGACGGTATCCAGGCCTTGCACCCCACCCCGGCGGTTGGAGGTTTGCCGGGCGCGACAGCCATGGGCTTCATTCGTCATCACGAAGGTTTCGACCGGGGCTGGTACGCGGCCCCCATAGGCTGGCTGGACTCTCGGGGCAACGGCGATTTCCTGGTGGCCCTGCGCTCAGCACTGATGACACCTGCGCATTGCCACTTGTTCGCAGGCTGCGGGATTGTTCAAGGATCTCGACCGGCCGATGAATATGAGGAAACCCAAATCAAGCTGGCGAGCATGGAACAGGCCTTGCACCTCTCATACGCTAACGGCTACAGGTCAGGGTATTGAGGTCTATGCCAAGCCGCCCTGGGTCATCCAGGGCGGCACGCACGACGCATCGAAATCACCTTACACGCTCAAAGACGATGTGAACCTTCGCCCCATCGGGACGGCGAAAGTCTTCCACCATCCGGTCGCCGTCGACCTTCAACTGCAGGTCGTCCCGGGTACGCACAGCGCCCACCCAGTTCGGGAACGTAGACCCTTTGACCGTGTTGCCCGTGAACTCACCGTTCTGGTCGACGGTATAGCGCCCGAAGAAACCGATGCTCCCCGCCAGCGCTGCCCGGTTCTCCTCATCGGTGCCTTCACCACGCACATTGGATCGAAACGCCGGCACGCGCGGATCAGTGAGCACTTCGACAAACGTCAGCTCTGGCGTGAAGACGAGCCAGCCATGAGGATCGGGGCCGTAAGCATCCGATACACTGCCCTGACTCTCAACGGTTGCGCTGACCATGCGCCATGTCCCGACCAAGGCGTTTTCTTTGCCCGTAAACACGCTGGAGCACGCCGATAAGGCAACGATCGCACCGACTGCCAGTACTTTGTTTTTCAGACGCATCCGCATCACCTTTCACTCGCCGCAACAACGCGACGGACAATAGAGTGGGTTTCATCCTGGTCGGCACGGTCTTCATCCCTGGCCGCAATGGCCGCCAAGCGTAGCTCCCGCGAAGCGGCATTGTCCGCCCGCCGCCCCAGTTGCCAGCCCAAGTAACCCCACAGCAGCGCGCAACAGGCACCCATCATCGCGGCCGGGCCGGCGCCTTGCCCGAGCAGGTCGAGCAGACTCTTGGCCCAGCCGCTCATGGCGTCACCCGCGCGATAAACCACGGTGTCGATGAAGTTCTTGGCCTTGTATTTGCTCTCGGCATCCAACGGCGCGAACAGCATTTCCCGGCCAGGTCGGACGAACGCGTACTCGCCGATCCGTCGCACGATCATCAGCGCCGCCAGCAGCGCGAACCCCGGCGCCAATGCCAGGCCGAGGAAGCCGAAGCACATGAGCAACGGCACGATGGCCAGCAAAGCACGCACCCCCAACTTCGGCGCGATGCGGCCGGTGATGAACAGCTGGGACAGCAACGCACCGGCCTGCACGATGATGTCGATGGTGCCGAAGATGCGCACTTGCGCCTCGCGATCGGGATAGAGCTCGGCCACCAGGCGCGCTTGCTCGAAATAGAGAAAGGTGCTGACCGTCGCCAACAACACGACGAACCCGGCGATGCCCAACAGGTAAGGTGACCTGAGCACGGCCGTCAAACCGCTGAACGGGTTGCCCTGCAGTGGCTGCCGGGGGCTTTGCGTCGGCGCGGCGCCCGGACGGCCAGCCCCGCCCGTTTCGCGCCATCCCATCAACGCCCGTTTCAACACCAGCGTGACACCGAGCAACAAGGCCGCCAGCAGCATCAACCCCGAGGCGCCGAGGGGACCAATAAGCAGCGCGCTCAAGGCCGGCCCCAGCAAGCCGCCGACGCTGGCGCCCGCGGCGATGAAGGCAAACAGACGCTTGGCCTGCTCGCTGTCGAATACATCCGCCATCAGGCTCCAGGCCACGGAGACGACGAACAGGTTATAGACCGATATCCAGACGTAAAAGACCCGGGCCAACGCGATACTGTCCGGCTGGAACTGGAACAGCTCGACGAACATCAGCAGGTTGAAGCCGAAGAAGCCGTACACCCAGTCGATCAGGCGCAGGCGTGGCACTCGAGAACTTAGCCAGGCGAATAACGGCACGGCCGCCAGCATGACCAGGAAGGTCGCGGTAAACAGCCATTGCAAGTTCTCCACCCCCGCCGCGATGCCCATCGACTCACGGATCGGGCGCAGCATGAAGTAACCGGTGAAAAGGCAAAGAAATAGCAGGAACCCGCACAGCGCCGGGCGCAACTCGCCGTCGCGGGCGTTCAGGGCGAGACTCAGTCGGTGCAAATAGGGAAACGTACTCATAGGGACTCCAGGGAGACGGCCACAAGACAGGGGACGAGCGCGGGACGGATGCCCGCGCCCGGGGTTGCATCAGCGGTAGGTCACGCCGGTCAGGCGCTCGGAGACGGACCAGAGCCGTTCGGCATCCGCCTGCGTGCTCGCGGCGGGCGGCGTCTTGGCGAAACCCAACGGCCCGCGTCGTTCTTCGTCGCCGGTCGGGCCGTAATAAGCCCCGCCCACGGCTTGGGCAGCCGTGGCGGCATACAACGTAGGCAACGCCCCTTGCGCCGCCGAGTGGTACGCGTCGCGGTCCTTTGCCCAGCGCCGGCCGAACTCGCTGTCGAGGCCGGGCCCCCGTGCGACCAACTCGGTGATCGCCACGCCGGGATGCGCCGCCATGCTGCGAATGCCCCAGTTCTCAGCGTCACTGCGCCGCTGCAAGGCAAAGGCCCAGTGCAGGACGGCCAGTTTCGATTGTGCGTAGGCCGCGTACGGGTCGTACTTCCGCTCGCTCTGAAGGTCATCGAAGTTCATCGCACCGCGCGCCGCGGCAATGCTTGACAGGCTCACCACACGGGCATCCTGGCTTTTACGCAAGAGCGGCACCAACAGGCCGGTCAGCGCGAAGTGCCCCAGGTAGTTGGTGGCCAACTGAAGCTCAAAGCCATCCGCGGACGTGCCCCGCTCCGGAGGCGCCATGACGGCGGCGTTGTTGATCAATACGTCGAGGCGCGGCAGCCGTTGATTGAGACGTTGGGCCAAGTCGCGCACGGATGAAAGATCGGCCAGGTCCACGGTCTCGAACTGCACCTTGGCGTCGGGTACGGACTCGCGAATACGCGCGATGGCCTGCGCGCCGCGCTCCGGGTTACGCGCGGCGATGATGACCTCGGCGCCGGCACGCGCCAAGGCCAGCGCGTCCTCGTAGCCCATGCCACTGGTGCCACCCGTGACCAGGACAATTCGACCTTTCTGGGAGGGCATGTCGTGGGTTGACCAATCCGGTTTCGGAGCAACACGATCGGACGCTCCAACACTCAGCGCACCGAGCAGCGCGACGCCAGCAGCAAAGGTTCTCGCCATTCTCGAAAGCCGGCTCACGTTGCTCGTGCGGCCAATGGCAGGTGTTGTTCTATTGCACATGGTGATGGTCCCTGTCTGAAGAAATGAACCGGCATCGCCGGACGGTCACTGGTTCGAGCACGCCTCAGCCAACTGCAGAAAGCTGACGTGCTTCTTTATTCCTTGGGTGTTCAGGTAGGTCATCTTGGCTTGCACGACCTCGCATACCGGTGATGTCGCCTCCTCGATATGGATGACCCTGGCGATGTCCAGCGGCATGCCATATTCATAGGCCGGGAACTGCGGTTGTTCTTTGGCGAGCAGCGGCGAGCCGCTCAAGGAGATGACTGCCAGCAGGCCGGCAATCGACAGGTTTCGAATATTCATAGTGGGCTCCACGACACTGTCCTCGTTGGGATGGTCGTAGCACTCTAGGAGGGGGCGACTGACGTCAAGGTGACTGCTGGCTGACGGGAAGATGTCAAACGGGGGCGGACTTTACTCGCGGCGGCGACGATTAAGGCGCCGCCTGGTTCATCAAGGAAAATCCAAAGGTATTGAGCCCATTCTCGCTGTGGGCGAATACGCGCCCACCGTGCATGGACGCCACCGCACGCACGATGGAAAGACCCAGGCCATGGTGCGCATCGCTTCGCGCCCGGGCGGTGTCGGCACGGTAGAAACGCTCGAACAAACGTTCCAGATGTACGTTGTCGATGGGCTCCCCGGCATTGGAAACGCTCACTTCGACCTGCCTGTCGTGGCTGACCAGGCTCACCGTAATGGTGCTGGTCGGCACCGCGTAGCGCGCCGCGTTCTGTATCAGATTGGCCAGGGAGCGGTGAAAAAGGCGTCGGTCGATGCACACGCGCATGTCGCCTTGGATCAGCACGTTCAGCTGTTTGTCATGCAGCACCGGCTCCAGATACTCCACCGTCTTCGACGCCTCTTCATAAAGCGAGACATCACTGAGCTCGGTTGCCCGCTGCCCGCTCTCGGCCCCGGCCAGGAACAGCATGTCGTTGACGATGGTGCCCATCCGTTCCAGCTCTTCGAGGTTCGACTGCAGCAAGTCCTGAAGCTCGCCCACCTCACGCCCGTGGGCCAATGCCACCTGGGTCTGTCCGATCAGGTTGGTCAGGGGCGTTCGCAACTCATGGGCCACATTGGCGTTGAACCCTTCGAGCTGACACCAGGCCGCTTCCTGGCGCGCCAGGGCGCCGTTGAACGACACCGCCAGTTCCTGCAATTCGCCTGGCAGTGCCTCGGTGTCCAGGCGTTGCTTCGAATCCCCCGGCGGCAGGCTATTGGCTTGACGGCTCAAGCGCCTCACCGGTCCCAAGCCGAAACGCGCGATCCAGTAACCGAGCAGCGCAACCAGGCCGATGCCCAACGCAGAGGTCAGGATCAGTATCTTGGTGAAGTGGTCCAGGGTCTTCCTGAACGGCGTTGAATCCAGCCCCACGATAAAGCGCAGTTCCGGACGATCCCCCATGGCAGGAATGGTCTTGAGCAATGCCATCATGGGTCGCTCTCGCTCAGGCAGATCGACGGTAAACAGCCCATCGGAGCGCTTCGACCAATCCTGGCCGTCCGGCATCGCCCCGCCGTAGCTGAAGGCCGGGTTGTCCACCAGGATCCAATAGCGGACCCGCTCATCCGCGGGCGTCAGGCCGTCGAGCTTCTGGCGCAAGCCAACCCAGAACGTCGGCGAATCGTATTTCGCCAACACCGGGTCGAGCACCGAATGGCGCAGGATCAGCTCGTTCTGCATCTGCTCGTCGAGCGATTGTTTCAAGGAACAGCGCAACAGCGTCGCGCTGACCGACATGATCAGCAGGACAGCGAGGGCAAACATCAGGGCGAGCCGCTTGGCGATCGATCTTTTCATCAAGGCGTACCCGTCTGCCTGCCATCTGCCTCTCGGCTTTCCAGTACATAGCCCATGCCGCGGACGGTATGCAGCAGCTTGCGCGGATACGGGGCATCCACCTTGGCGCGGACGCGCTTGATCGCGACCTCGACCACGTTGGCGTCACTGTCGAAATTCATGTCCCAGACCTGCTCGGCAATCATCAGCTTGGAAAGAATTTCGCCCTGATGCCGCGCCAACAGACTCAACAGACAGAACTCCTTGGCCGTCAAGTCCAGCCGCAGCCCGCCCCGGGTCACCTTGCGCGCTTGCAAATCGACCTCCAGGTCGTCGATGCGCAAATGCGTCAGGTCAGCCGTGTCGCCGGCGCGACGACGGATCAAGGCCTGGACACGCGCGACGAGCTCGGCAAATGAAAAAGGTTTGCCCAAGTAATCATCGGCGCCCTCGCGCAGCCCTCGAATGCGGTCATCCACCGTGCCCCTGGCCGACAGCATGATGACCGGGGTTTTCTTGTGCAGGCGCAGGCCTTGCAGCACGTCGTAACCGTCCTTGCCCGGCAGCATCACATCCAGGATCACCACGTCGTAGTCCCATTCCAACGCGTAGTGCAGGCCATCGATGCCATTCGTGGCGACGTCGACGATGTAGCCGAGCTCGGTCAAGCCACGATGGACGTAGGAAGAGGTTTTTTCTTCGTCCTCGACAATAAGCAAGCGCATCAGGTGAATCCTCTGCAGCAACGGGGCAACCCAGTGAGTCTAGACAGCCAAGGTGTCTGGAGGCTGACGGCTTCCTGACATTCTTGTCAGAAACGGCTCAATAGCCGGTCCCGACGTTAAACAGCCACCGCTCAGAGGGATACCATTTCCGCAGGAGAGAAATCGGCGAGCAATTCGATCGTTGCGCACGATGCACACGAATGAGTGACTGTGTGACACCGACTTGGCTTACGTTTTCCAAAGGGGTGCGCTGGAAGGCCTGAACGTGCGTTGGCGCAACCTCACCTTTCGCTCCGGGAATGGCCTGACCCAGCAGTTCGATGAGAACCGCCTGATCGTGGCTTACACCTGGAAGCTGTGGTGAACCTCGCCCACCGGAACCCGCTCGCATACGTCTTATCGGGAGAACACCCATGACGTCGTCACGTGCCATTGATGCCGCCGCCCTGATCGAGGGGCTCAACCTGTCGGGCTTCAACTATCTGATCATCTGTGTGTCGGTGCTGATCACCTTCCTCGATGGTTTCGACTTGTTGATGCTGTCCCATACCGCCGCCTATATGGCCGAGGAAATCGGCCTGGACAAATTGCAACTGGGCAACATTTTTTCCATCCGGTTGTTCGGCATGAAGAATTTCAATCAGTAACCCGCTTCCTTCTGATGTCGGAACGCCAATACGTACACGGTTTCTTCCGCAGGGACAAAACGGTAAAGCGCAATGTAGCCCGCGTCACCAAAAGTAATGATCAATTCTCGTAGTTCGGGTGACTCGGCAAAGGGGCGACCTATCTGGGGGTCGGCTTCCAGGCGCATCAACTGCTGCTCAATGACTTGAGCGGCCCTGCGCGTCACCTGTACGTCTTTTTCCAGCAGGAAACGACGGCAACGCTCCAGACCTTCACCTGCCCCCGCAGTAACGATCAATCGTGGCATTCAGGAAGCTCCGACTCTTCCTCGGTTCCCCACGTTTTAAGCCAATCTCGGGTCTCAGCCGCTGTCAGGTGCAGGCCCGTTTCCTGGTAGGCCGTCCACGAAGCCAGCGCCTCCTGCTTGAAGCTTTCCCGCGCTTCCTCTCGTGCTACATACTGAGAAAGGGCTTCTCGCATGATCCAGTGGGCCGAGCGCTGCCGCGCATTCGCCAACTGCTGGATGCGGTACTTCAGATCCTCATCGATTTTGATCGACGTCGCCATATTGGCCTCTCCAGTATCAATAGGTATTACCTTTGAATACGATAGCACAACAGAAACGTGCTTGATCCGAATGGGGGACGCGGTGGAAGCGAGGCGTCAAGACGTGTGTGAGGCAGGTATTACAGCGGCTAGAGCGTGGATCCCCTATGCTCATCTCCGTTTCACTGTTTATTCGATTTAAGAATTAGATATATAGCCAACGAAACTAAGCAAACGACCTTTCAGTCACCTATCTTGACCTCAGCATCTGCCAATCTGGCTGGATGCTGGAACGTATTCAACGGATCAGGGACGCCATCCAATGGCTCCGGACACAGTTTGATCCAGCTGCTCATACGTCCACTTTGATTGAAAACCGCAAGACCGATAAGGAGATCACCTCTGTGGTGGATGTGCAGCAAACGTTGGACTCGGTTTCCCTTCACATTCCCTTTGGCGGCGACCTTGCGTACGGCGCCACCTTATTGATAACGGCCAACTGACGCCCGAACCCGAGCCTAAGGAAGCCGCTCATGGCAATCACGCAAAACACCCGTTTGGTGCAGGTCGACAGTCCTCTCGGCGGTGATGTCCTGCTGCTGCAGGGCATGGAAGGCAGCGAAGAACTGGGGCGGTTGTTCCACTACGAATTGGACCTGACCTCCGAAGACCGGGCGATCACGTTCGACCAGTTGCTGGGCAAGCCGATGGGCCTGACCCTGGAGCTGTACGAGGGTGGCAAACGCTACTTCCACGGCATTGTCTGCAGTTGCCGGCAGTTGACCGGGCACGGCCAGTTCGCTGGTTATCGCGTCAGTCTACGGCCCTGGTTCTGGCTGCTCACGCGCACCTCCGATTGCCGGATTTTCCAGAACAAGACGGTGCCAGACATCATCAAGCAGGTGTTCCGCGACCTCGGGTTTTCCGACTTCGAAGACAGCCTGAGCGGTAGCTATCGCGAGTGGGAATATTGCGTGCAGTACCGCGAAACCAGCTTCGATTTTGTCAGTCGGCTGATGGAGCAGGAAGGCATCTATTACTACTTTCGCCATGAAAAGGGCCGTCACGTTCTGGTGCTCGCCGACGCCTACGGCGCCCACTCCACGGCGCCGGACTATGCCTCGGTGCCCTTCTACCCGCCCGATCGGCAAATGCGCGAGCGCGATCATTTCTACGACTGGCAACTGGCGCGAGAAGTCCAACCCGGCTCGCTGGCGCTGAACGACTATGACTTCCTGCGCCCACGCGCCAGTCTTGAGGTGCGCTCCAGCGTGCCGCGCAACCACACCAACGCCGACTACCCGCTCTATGACTACCCGGGTGAATACGTCCAGAGCAACGATGGCGATCACTACGCGCGTACCCGCATCGAAGCCATTCACAGCCAGTTCGAGCGTGTGCAATTACGCGGCCGCGCCCGCGGCATCGGTTGCGGTCATGTGTTCACGCTGACAGGGTACGACCGTGCGGACCAGAACCGCGAGTATCTCGTGGTGGCCGCTCGTTATCAGATTCGTCAGGATGCCTATGAAAGCGGGCAGTCGGACGTCGCCGAACAATTCGTCAGCGAGCTGGACTGCATGGATGCCAACCAGGCCTTCCGCCCTCTGCCCCTCACGCCGATGCCCATCGTCCGTGGACCGCAGACTGCCGTGGTGGTGGGGCCCAATGGCGAGGAAATCTGGACCGACCAATATGGTCGGGTCAAAGTGCATTTCCACTGGGATCGCCATGACCAGTCCAATGAAAACAGCTCCTGCTGGATTCGCGTTTCCCAGGCCTGGGCCGGCAAGAACTGGGGCTCCGTGCAGCTCCCGCGGATCGGTCAGGAAGTGATCGTCAGTTTCCTCGAGGGCGATCCGGATCGGCCGATCATCACCGGCCGCGTCTACAACGCCGAACAGACCGTGCCCTACGGGTTGCCGGCCAATGCCACCCAGAGCGGGGTGAAAAGCCGTTCAAGCAAGGGCGGCTCACCGGCCAACTTCAATGAAATCCGCATGGAGGACAAAAAAGGCGCCGAGCAGCTGTTTATCCACGCCGAAAAAAACCAGGACATCGAAGTCGAGAATGACGAGACCCACTGGGTTGGCCACGACCGGCGCAAGACCATCGACAACGACGAAACCGTGCACGTCAAACACGACCGTACCGAAACCGTCGATAACAACGAAACCATCACCATCGGTGTGGATCGCAAGGAAAAGGTCGGCAATAACGAAACCATCTCCATCGGTGTGAACCGCACCGAAGATGTCGGCAGTAACGAGAAAATTACTATTGGTGCCAATCGCACCGAGAGCGTGGGCAATAACGAGACCATCACCATCGGTGCCGACCGCACGGAAAAAGTCGGGGCGAACGAAAAAATCACCATCGTCAGCAACCGGACCGAGGACGTGGGAGGCGACGAAACCATCGGCATCAGCGGCAACCGTAACGAAACGGTCCAGGGTAACGAAGGGATCGAGATCAACGGCAACCAGAGCACCCAGATCGGCCAGAATGAATCCCGCGACGTCGCCCAGAACCGCACCACCAACATCAAGCAGAACGACAGCCTGGACGTCGGCAAACACTTCGCCCTCACCGCGGGTGACTCGATCAGCCTGACCACGGGCGCGGCCAGCATCACCATGAAGAAGGACGGCACCATCGTGATCAGCGGCAAGAACATTACCATCGACGGTTCCGGCGCCATCAACATCAAGGCGAACAAGAACGTTGTCGTCAAAGGCCAGAAAATCCTGCAGAACTAGCCAAGGAGTGGGTGCCATGACCGTTGAATATCATTTTCCCGTTTCCCCCTCCGCCACGTCCGCGCGCGTGGATGGCGTCGTGATTGGGGTGCTGCTGGATGTGCCCAGTGCGGATGCTCCTGTGGTGGCCTTCCCTGGCTGCCCCGGCGAAACCGGCCTCGCCGCCCGCACCACTACCCCACTCGCCCGTGAAGATATCGGCGCCCAGGTCGCGCTGATGTTCGAGGCCGGCGACCTGAGCCGACCGCTGGTGATCGGTCGCATCCAGCGCCTGCCGCAAACCACCACGCCAGCTGTCGCCCACCTGGACGGCGAGCGTCTGGAGTTTTCGGCAGAGCGGGAAATCGTCCTGCGCTGCGGCAAGGCGAGCATCACCCTCACACGCGAGGGCAAGGTGCTGATTCGAGGGACCTATCTCTCGAACCGGTCCTCCGGCGTGAACCGTATCAAGGGCGGTTCGGTGCAGATCAACTAGACAGGTAGTCGACTCATGGAGCTGCTCAACGCCAGCAAACTGCTTGCTGCCTACACCCAAGGCCTGGAGCCCGATGGCCGCGAATCCCTGGTGATAGTGGCCAAAGGCACTTTCAATTTGCCGCTGGACGGCCGTGCGGCAACCCTCGCCGACACCCAGCAACCGCTGCTGATGGCCGATACCTTCCTCGGCGAGCCGGGGCTCAGCGCTCCGCTGCAGGAAATGGACTTCGCCCCGGTCAAGCCATTCTGCGATGTGCTGGTACGCGGCAAGGCCTATGCTCCAGGCGGGCGGCCCGTGACGCAGCTGGCCGCAGGCATTCGTGTCGGTCAGATGAGCAAAGCCTTTTCCGTCCTTGGCCCCCGCCAATGGCAACCGGGGCTACTGGGGGTTTCTCCCGGTTTACCGCAACCTTTTACCGAGCAGGACATCTCCTATGCCCAGGCCTACGGAGGCTCCCATCCCATGGCCAAGAATCCGGATATGCGTCATTGCTACCCGGACAATCCAAGCGGTTGCGGTTGGTTCCCAGGCAGCATCGACAGTGCTGAAGTCGCTTACAAGCCAATGCCGAATACGGAGGAACTGGGCAAGCCGATCGACAGCCCCTCCGGCGACTTCCGCCCCATGGCTCTCGGCCCCCTTGGCCGTAGCTGGCCGCAACGCGCCCGTTTCGCCGGTACTTACGACGAGGCCTGGTTGGCCGACTGCTTTCCGTTTCTGCCGCAGGATTTCGACAGCCGCTACTTTCAGGCCGCCCCTGACGATCAGCAGATTGCTTACCTGCGTGGCGGCGAGGAGGTGCTGCTGCTCAACCTCACGCCCCGGGAGCGCACGAGCTTTCGCATCCCCGAAATGGACGTGCCGGTGACCTTCTTTCTGAAAAAAGGCGGCCACGAGACCGTGCAGGCGGTCATCGACACCCTGCTGATTGATACGGATTCGCTCCAGGTGCAGCTGACCTGGCGTGTCTCCCGTCCGCTGCGACGCAATATGTTCGAGATCGCCCAGGTGCTGGTCGGCACAATGTCCACGGGGTGGTGGCGCGCCCGTGAATTGGGCAAGGATTACTACCCGTCGCTCTCCTCCCTGGTTAAAGCCAAGCAGGCGCCCGAGGAGATGGACGGGTGACCGCACTTTGCATCATCGGCTCCGGCATGGTCAGCGCTGTCGGCCTCAGCGCACCCGCGAGCTGCGCGGCGATCCGCTGCGCCATCGACAACTTCCAGGAAACCCGCTTCATCGACCAAGGTGGAGAATGGCTGATGGCCGCCAGCGTACCTCTGGAACAGCCCTGGCGCGGCCGCACCAAGCTGATCAAGATGGCCGCCCGCGCCATCACCGAAGCGTTACAGAGCACCCCCGGGGTCGACCCGGAAAAGACCCCGCTGCTGCTGGGGGTGGCCGAAGCCGAGCGTCCCGGCCGTCTGGATGGTCTCGATAAAAGACTATTGCAGGACATCGAAGCTGAACTGGGCCTGCGCTTTCATCCGGACTCCAACATCATCGCCCGCGGCCGGGTCAGCGCCGCGGTGGCCCTGCTTAATGCACGTACGCTGATCTACCAGGGCGGCCATCGCCACGTGCTGGTCGCCGGCGTCGATTCGTTTCTGTGCGGACCAACCCTCGCAGCCTTCGAAGAACGCGAGCGTCTGCTGACCAGCGAGAACTCCAATGGTTTTATTCCCGGCGAAGGTGCTGCGGCCGTGGTACTGGCCGCCCCGGTTGCCAGCGCAACGCCGCAACTGGCTTGCATCGGCCTGGGGTTCGGCATGGAGAAGGCCACGGTGGAGGCCGAAGGCATTCCCCTGCGCGCCGAAGGCCTGACTCAAGCTGTGCGGGCGGCCCTGAGCGAAGCCGGCTGTGGGTTGGAGCAAATGGATTATCGGCTCACCGACATCTCCGGCGAGCAGTACTACTTCAAGGAAGCCTCCCTGGCCCTCAGCCGGACCCTGCGCGTGCGCAAGGAGTTCTTCCATCTCTGGCACCCGGCCGACTGCATCGGCGAAGTCGGCGCCGCCATCGGCCCGGCCATGCTCGCCGTTGCGTTGGCCGCCAGTCGCAAGGGCTACGGCGAAGGTCCGAATATCTTCTGCCACCTCGGCAACGACGCCGGCGAACGCGCCGTCGCATTGCTCAGTTACCAGACTGTGAGGGCTGCGTAATGGCGAATGAGGTCTACGCCAACAATATGGAGGTTTCCTGCAAGGCGGCCGACGGCAAGTCGATTGCCTGCTTTCCGGACGTCTGCTTTACCCCGCCCCAGGCCCCACCCACCCCGCTCGGTGTGCCCATCCCCTACCCCAACACCGGCATGGCCAAGGACACCACCAGGGGCACGCGAACGGTGAAGATCAGTGGCAAGGAGGCCATGCTCAAGGACAAGAGCTATTTCAAGACAAGTTATGGGGATGAGGCTGGAAACGCTCCAAAAAAGGGGATCATCACCGGCAAGATCAAAGGGAAAGTCTATTTCACAGCCTGGTCGATGAATGTGAAGTTTGAAGCTGAAAACGTCGTGAGAAATATGGATCTGACCACCCATAACCACGGATCGACAAGCAACACCGGCCCTTGGCCTTATCAAGATGCAATTGCGATGGATACCGCTGGTCATCCTTGCCAACCAATGGCAAACGATATTAAGACCCAATGCTCTGGTGCCAATGACAAAAGCGACAAGTGTTGTAGCAGCCGAAAATGCCTGCTTATGCCGAAGACCCCGAACCGTTGTTGCGACGGCGCGGATGGCAAACCGATGACAGGCCACCACCTGCTTCCATCCAATGAGTTCGTCGCACATGCCAACCGAGGCTCCGCCGACGCAACGACGAACTATAAATCGGACAAGGCCCCCTGTCTCTGTGTGGAGGGCCATAGCCATTCAAAACGTACCGAGCATGGGCAGGTAGGGTGCAATTACACCGTCGAAAGAAATGCTTGGCTCGCTAATCCTGCCAACCGAGGCAAGGCCTATACCCTGGCCGTCGGTTGCGAGATAGGCGCGAAGTCGGCGGTTGGCAAAGTCAATGCTCCACCCGGAGCCAAAGGATGTGACAAGGAGTGCCTGCAAAAGCAGTTGGACAATGGTCACCAGAAGATGGAATTGACGGTGAAACCCAACGATCCGCTGCCCAGGGCGAAACAGCCACCAGCCGCCATAGTATTGGACGATTAACAAGCACGGGATCTAATGAAGATGAACGGAATATCAGATGCGGAGTTTATTGAAGGGGCCTTTATTCAGGAGGGTGTTAGTCCGGTCGCGGGTATCATCATCGCTGCCTGTACCATTGGCGACGACTATGACAATCCAAAGAACAGGATTGGCGTTAGAAAGCAGGATGTCTGGCTTGAGTTCGGATTGTCTGCAGAGGCTATTCTCTCGGTTGATGCCGCGACTGACGGCTCCGCTTACGTCTTGGGTGAGAACGGTTCAGTCGTGCGTTTCGACTGGAAATCGCCAATAACAAGAGAGGCGCTCAAAGCCTCGCGAAAGCCCTTCGCGAACGCTGCCGTCGGTAACATCGGACCACTGCGTAGAATTCGTATCCTAGGTGATGATGTGATCTGCGCAGGATCTGTCGGCCAGGTCTATCGCTTGCTCGGCGATAGGTTCGAAACGCTGCCGAAGTTAAGCGTTGGCAATCAGGATGTGACCATTGAGGATATCGCCGGAAGCAGTCGCAGCGATATGGTCGCTGTAACCTCCGATGGTTACGCTGCGCATTTCGACGGTACAAGCTGGGCCGTTCTTGATCTACCAAGCAACGCGAGTCTTACCAGTATCTGTCGGCTGGACAACGGTCACTATGCCATTGCTGGCAAGAATGGAACCGTACTGATCGGCGTTGCAGATCAATGGTCCATTGTTCAGCCGATTGACACGAAAAAAAGCTACTGGGGGGTGGCGGCCTATAACGATCAAATATATGCAGCCCATTTGGCCGGTGTGGACAAAGTCGCCGGACAGACTCTGATCGCCTTGGACATAGAAGAAGCAGACCTCCAATTCACAGTGCTTCGAAGCAGCACCGAAGGGGTGTGGTCCTTCGCGGAGAGAACGATTGGGTTGATCCGCGATGATCAATGGCAAACGATAATGAAGTGACGCGTGCCAAGGGCAGGCCAAGTCATTCGAAGGTTCCTGTAGAAGAACCGCTGGAGGCGAATATTCATCATGCTGGTAACTTCCATTGTTCTGGACCAACACGCCGAAGAAGCCAGCTTCCTCGCCGTCCTGCGCGACTATGCCCTGCGCGCCCCGCACTACGACATCGAGCACCTCGACAAACTCGATAACCGCCTCGACGCCCACTTCGACGGCTTGCGAATCGCGGCCCCTGGCGGCCTGGAAACGCTACTGGCCCAGCTCGGCCCACACGCCATCGGAGAGATGTTCGCCTGCGTGGTACTGGCCTTCGAGGCGGCCAATGCAAAAGTGTTGTCGCGGCTCAGCGAGCATTTGCGCAGTGCCTTGGAAACCGAGCGCGGTTACCTGATGGCCCTGGGGTGGCTCAACTGGGAACGGGTCGCGCCCTGGATCGAACGCATGCTCGCCTCCCCCGAGCCCCTGTTCCGCCGCCTCGGCCTCGCCGCCTGCGGCATGCATCGCCACGACCCAGGCCCCGCCCTGCTGGCCGGACTTTCCGATGCCGCCCCCAGCGTGCTGGCACGTGCTGCGCGCACGACGGGCGAGCTGCGCCGGCGTGACCTGCTGCCGGCGCTTCGAGCCAACCGCCAGCACGAAGACGCCGCCACGCGCTTTTGGGCCAACTGGGCCGCCACCCAAATGGGCGATCAGCAGGCCTTGGAGCCTCTGCGCTCATTCGCCGAACAACCGGGTGAATTCCAGTACCGCGCGCTCTGTGTGTTGCTGGCCTGGCAGGAACGCGAGCCCAGCATCGCCTGGATACGCCAATGGGTACAAGATCCCAGGGATCGGCGCATCGGTATCCAGGCCCTTGGGCTGCTGGGCGATCCGGTCTGCGTGCCCTGGTTGATCCAGCAGATGAGTGACTTGCCCTTTGCCCGGGTCGCTGGCGAAGCCTTCAGCCTGATCACCGGCGCCGACCTGGCACTGCTCGACCTGGAATTGCAGACCCTGCCGGAGTTCGATGCGGGCCCGAACGACAATCCTGAAGATCCCAATGTCGCCATGGACCCCGATGAAAACCTGCCCTGGCCAGACCCGCAGGCAATCGAAAGCTGGTGGCAAGCCAATGGTGGACACTTCCAGGTGGGGACGCGTTATATGCTGGGACTGGCGCACAGCGAACACAGTTTTCAGCAAGCCCTTGTCCGCGGCCAGCAACGCCAACGCATCGCCGCCGCCTGCGGTCTCGCCCGCTTTCGACCCGACGAGGCGCTCTTCCCGACCAGCGCACCGGCCTGGCGGCAAAAGCGGTTATTGGGCATGACAGCGGTGTTCGGGCGTTGATCAGGGTGTATATATAGCGCGCCGACGCCGGCAATCAATTCCCCCTCTGGAGGCACCATGCCAAACGCAATAGGACAGAACCCCGTGGCACTCATCAGTGGGGTTGGAAGTGAGATCGGAATCGGCATGGCGATCGCGCGCAGGCTGGGCGCGGCGGGAGCCAGATTGATCATCACCGCCAGCAGTGCCCGCATCCTTGAGCGCGTCGCAGAACTGCGTGCCGAAGGGTTCGACGTCGAAGGGCGAGCCCTCGACCTTACCGATGAAAACCAGGTACGTGAGTTTATGCTGTGGGCAGAGTCCCTCTGGGGGCAGGTCGATATTCTGGTGAACAACGCGGGCATGGCGATGCAAGGCAGTCCGGAGTTTTTTTCCGACTTGGCGACCATGGACCTGCACACCTGGAACCTGACGCTGGCGCGAAATCTCACCACGGCCTTTCTTCTTACACGGGCGGTTCTGCCCGGCATGCGGGCACGCCGTTACGGGCGCATCGTCAACATCAGCTCCACGACCGGCACCCGCTGCAGTAACCCCGGTGAAGCGGCTTACAGCGCCGCGAAGGCTGCGATGGTCGGCATGAGCATGAGCCTGGCGCTGGAAGTCGCCCAGCAAGGCATCACTGTAAACAGCGTCGCGCCCGGCTGGATCACCACAGGGTCGACCACTGCCGAAGAAGCCAAGGCGGCCGGTCACACTCCGATGGGTCGGGCGGGACGTCCTGAAGAGGTGGCGGCATTGGTTGCTTTCCTTGCGTCTTCAGAAGCGAGCTACCTCACTGGCGAAGTCATCGTGGTGGATGGCGGAAACTGTCTGGTGGAGAACAAGGCCCCTTGATCTGAACGTGCGCCCCAGGCATTCGTCACGATTCGCGTCATAGGCCAGTAACCGTCCTCCAGGCGCCGCAGGAAAACCGGCACCATTTCACCCCAATGCGCGCTGATGACTTGCAAATTGGGGTGCTGGTCGAACACTCCCGCGAGCAACAATCCAGAGTAAGCGTCGGCTATGAAGCGTATCCAGTATCACAACTACGGCGGGCCGGAGGTGATGCGGCTAGCAGCCGACTTGCTCCCTGGCCAACCTATTTCCCCTGTGGGAGCGAGCTTGCTCGCGATGAGGGCCACCCATCCAACATCCCTGTAACTGAACCACCGCTATCGCGAGCAAGCTCGCTCCCACAGGGGGGCTGGGGTGGAGATGGATGTTGTGTCTGCTGAAGATTGAAGGTGGGACATATCCCAGTGAGTCACTTGAACAACTCGGTGCTCATGAAATCAATGAACACCCGCAGTTTCGGCGCCAGGTGTTTGCTTGAGGGCCAGAGCATGCGGAAGGTGCTCTGATGCCGATTGAAGTCGTCCAGGACGGTGACCAGTTCACCGGCAGCGATGGCCTCCCGCACAGTGAAATCCGGCACACAGGCGATCCCCAGCGCATCGTGCACAACGTGCAGCAACGCCTCGGTGGTGTTGCAGACCAGGGTCGCCGGCAGGTTGAGTTCCGGCTCTCCGTCCCCGTTTACCGGCCAGACTTGCATCCTGCCGGTACTGGGGAACTTGTACAGCAAGCAGGCATGACCCAGCAGGTCCGCCGGTGCGTGCGGGGTGCCGTGCTCGGCGAAGTACCGGGGCGAACCGACCACAACGAGCTTGAACGGGCCCAACGGCCGGGACATCAGTCGGGAGTCGTTCGGCTCACCCGTCCGAATGACCGCATCGAAACCCTCCTCGATGATGTCCACCAGTCTGTCGGAAAAATCCAGGTCCAGTTCGATACTGGGGTAGCGGCGCATGAAGGCAATCAGCGTCGGCATGACCAAATCCGCAACGAGGGGCAAACTCACACGCAGTTTGCCCCGTGGCGCCTTGCGGGTTTCCGACAGTTCCAGTTCGGCTGCTTCGACCTCGCAGAGAATGCGCCGGCAACGTTCAAGAAACAGCGTCCCTTCCGCCGTCAGCGTGATACTGCGTGTGCTGCGATGAAACAGCCGCACACCCAGCCGCGCCTCAAGCCGGGCGACGCTTTTGCCCACCGCCGAAGACGAAATACCCAGCGCCCTACCCGCCTCCGAAAAGCTGCGGGTTTCGGCCGCGCGCACAAAAAAATCAATCCCGCTCAGTGATTCCACGCCACGCTCCCATTGCGGACATTTTTTCCGATGTGTTGTGCACTCTAGCATTCTTGTCTCGACAAAGACGGGCACCTACCGTAGTCGACACTTATCAATCTGCGATTGACCACGTCGTTCCGGCGGGTCAGGCGCGTTCCAGGCAGGTAACACATGACGATTGCCAACACCCATATCGACGCAGAGGCCGAGGTTGTTCAAGGTACTGCACCGCTCCCCATCGGTTCACTGTTTGCCCTCGCACTGGCGGCGTTCGTGACCATCCTCACCGAAGCCTTGCCCGCCGGTCTTCTTTCGCAGATCAGCGAAGGGCTGGCGATCTCCGAGGCCCTGGCCGGCCAGTTGGTAACGGTCTACGCGATAGGTTCCTTGCTGGCGGCTATTCCATTGACGGCCGCGACCCAAGGCATGCGGCGCAGACCGCTCTTGCTGCTGGCCATCGCCGGCTTCGCCGTTGCCAATACCGTTACGACACTGTCCACTCATTATGCTTTGACGATGGTCGCGCGCTTGCTGGGCGGCGTATCGGCCGGACTGCTGTGGGCCTTGCTGGCCGGTTATGCCGCCCGCATGGTGCCCGAGCACCAGAAAGGTCGAGCGATTGCGATCGCCATGGTGGGCGCACCCTTGGCGTTATCCCTGGGTGTACCGGCCGGCACGCTGCTCGGCAACCTGATCGGCTGGCGGATGAGTTTCGCCATCATGAGCCTGTTCGCCGTGGCCTTGATGGTCTGGATACGACTCAAGGTGCCTGACTTTCCCGGGCAAACCACCCACAAACGCCTTGCCTTGGGCCAGGTCTTCAAGCTGCCGGGCGTGCGCTCGGTGTTGTTTGTGGTGCTGGCTTTTGTTCTGGCGCACAACATTCTCTTTACCTATATCGCTCCGTTTTTGACGGCGGTGGGCCTGGGCGAGCGGACGGATCTGGTCCTGCTGGTCTTTGGCGTCGCGTCGTTGCTGGGGATCTGGGTCGTCGGCGTGCTGATCGATCGCCATCTACGGGCGTTGACGCTGGCAGGCACGGTGCTCTTCGCCCTTTCGGCAATGATGCTGGGGGCGATGAGCGACAGGCCTGTAGCGGTGTATATCGCCGTGGCCGCTTGGGGAGTTGCTTTCGGAGGGGCTGGGACTCTGTTCCAGACGGCCATCGCCAAGACTGCGGCAGAGGCGGCGGATCTCGCCCAGTCGATGCTGGTCACGGCCTGGAACCTCGCCATTGCCGGCGGCGGGATCGTGGGAGGTGTCCTGCTCGATCACCTGGGGGTCGTTGCGTTTGCGCCTGTCCTGGTCGTTCTCCTGCTGCTGACGTTGGCGGTGGTGTGGTCTGCCAGCAAGTGCGGGTTTACACGAAGCCTTCAGTGACGATTGTTGGTCATCTTCGTTCAAGTCTCGTGCTCTGCAGTCAACCCAGGGTTAGCGCTTGCCCGGTATTTCGACAGGCTTACCCAGGCCAGCGGAATTGCGCTCAGGCAGGCTGCGGCAAACAACCAGTGCGCCGCCGCCAGAGCATCCCCGCTCTGTCGGTAGATCAGGGTAATCAGCGTCGGCGTGGAACTGCCAAAGAGGGTCACCGACAAGGCGTAGGCCAGCGAGACCCCCAGGGCCCTGACTTGCACCGGAAACAGCTCGGCCAAGGCCGCCGAAGCCGGCCCCGTGTAAAGCACCATCAGCACTGCCAGCCCGCATTGGAAGCTGATCAACGTCTGGAGACTGGGGCTGTTGTTCAACCATACGAACCCTGGGTATACGCAGAGCGCGACCCCCATGGAACCGATGAGCATGACGGTATAGCGCCCGATACGGTCCGATAGCAGTGCGGTCAAGGGACACAATAGTGTGATGAGGCCTACCAGCACCAACCCCAGGTAGGCCTCGTTGCGCGGAAGCTCAAGCACCATCGATGCATAGGTCGGCATGAAATTGATCAATTGTGTCGCAACAGTCCAGAGGACGACGATCAACACCCCCATCACGAGGTTGGGCAGGTAGGGGCGCAGGCTTGTCCCCTTTCCTGGCAGTGCTTGATTAGCCTGGTCATCGAGAAAGCGGCGCAGCGGCTCGCTTTCCTCAAGGCTGCGGCGAATCTTCAGACCGGCGACCACGACCAGCAGCCCAAAGACATAGGGCACGCGCCAGCCCCACTCATCCAACTGGGCTGGCGTCAACGCGCTCGACAACAGACTCGCACTTAAACCGCATAGCAGGAATGATCCGGCTTGCGCCACTTGTTGGCTGGAAGCAAATAGACCACGGCGGTCGGCAGGTGCCGTTTCGACAAGATAGGCCAACGCGCCACCAATCTCCCCGCCTGCTGCAACCCCCTGCAATATGCGCGCGACGACAATGCTCAGCGGTGCCCACCAACCAATGGCCTGATAGGTCGGGCAGACCGCAATGATCAGGGTTCCGGCGCCCATCAGCATGATGGACAGGGTCAGCGCGGCCTTGCGTCCCCGGCGATCGGCATAGCGCCCCATCAACAGCGCCCCCAACGGCCGGGCAACGAAGCCGACCGCGAGCGCCAGGTAGGAAGCGAGCAACGACATCAATGGGTCGGAAGCCGGAAAGAACGCCGCCGCGATCTGCAAGGCAAAGATTGCAAACAGGGTGAAGTCGAACCATTCCAGCGCGGCGCCCACACTCACCGCCAGCACCAGCTTTCTGCGCTCGCGCCCCTGGTTATCCAGGGCGGTAGCGCTCATTGCTCACCCCCGGCGGGAAGTGGAGGCAATGGCTCACAACACGCCAGGCGGCGCAGGAACTGCTCACAGGCCTCAAGCTGAGCCAGTTCCACATACTCGTTTGCCTTGTGCGCTTGCTTGATACTTCCTGGGCCGCAGACGATCGTGGGAATCCCAGCGGCCTGGAACAACCCGGCCTCGGTGCTGTACGCCACTCGCTGTCGGCCATGGGTCATTGAACTCGCCTCGCGAACCCACTGCGCGAATGCCTGATTGCCCTTCTCATCCAGCCCCGGGGTATGCAGCGTGTGGAAAAACTCAATGGACGCCCCCGCAGCGCGATCATTCATCTCACTGTGCATGGCCTGGCTGGCGTCCTCCTTGATCTGTACCAACAGCTGCTCGGCATCGCACCCGGGCAGGTAGCGAATCTCGAAGTCAAAATTGCATTGGCCAGGAATGACATTGCCTGCCACACCGCCGTTGACCCGGCAGACCTGAACGGTGGTGTACGGGACATCAAACCCACTGTCCAGCGGCCCCTTTGCCAGCCGTCTGGCCACCTGCTGAAGCTGCATCTGTACTCGCGCGGCATAGTCGATCGCGTTGACCCCCTCGCTGGGCAACGATGAGTGCGCCACCTTGCCGTGGACACAGCAATTGATTTCATGACGCCCTTTGTGGCCGATCACCAACGCCATTGAAGTCGGCTCGCCGACAATACAACCGGCGGGTTCCAACTGCGCCTGCGTGATAAATGGGGCCAGGTGTTTCGCCCCCATCGCGCCCACCTCTTCGTCATAGGACAGGGCCAGGTGAAAGCTTTGCCGTGCAGACGCCATCAGCTCTGGAACCATCGCCAGCACCACGGCGATAAACCCCTTCATATCCGAACTGCCACGACCGTACAGCCGCCCATGGTCCAGGTGGGCGCTGAACGGATCCTGCGCCCAGGCTTGGCCCGCTACGGGCACCACGTCGGTATGTCCGGAGAGGATGATGCCGCCGGGGCGCGGCGGGCCGAGACTGGCAAACAGGTTCGCCTTGCGCCCGGAGACGTCCGGCAGAATTTGGGCCTGCACCCCGACGCCGTGCAGGTACCCGCTCACCCATTCGATAAGGTCCAAATTGGAGCGGTCGCTGACCGAAGGGAAACCAATCAAGGTGCGTGCGATCTCCAACGTGCGTGCCAGCACGCTGCGGCCGTCATTCGAGCAAGCGTCTGCCGCCCCCTGCGCAAAGGCCAAGGAAAGAGTCATGGGATGCTCCAGCAAACAGAAGTCTATTTTTGAAGGGCGACCGGCATAGGCCCTGAATGAACAACGCGCCTGTCTCGCGAAAACCAGACGTTGGACAACAACACCGCCACGCACACCAGCGTAACCAGGACTGGCACCCAGGGGCTATGCCAGGTGGAGAGTACGAACTCGGCCGCCAAGGCAATGACCGGCACGCACGGCGTGAGAATGGACACCCGCCCGCCTCCCAAATGCTGAATGGCAAACTGCAGGGTGAACACCGGAATCAGCACGCTGACAAACGCCAGCTGGATCAATTGACCGAGCATGGCGGTATCAAGCGTGAGCAATTGGTGCAAGTTTTCCCGGCCGACCCAGCCCGTGACAATCAATAGCAGGAAGAACCTGACACACAGAATATCCATGGCGCTGTACTTGCTGTCACGGTTCAGTCGAGCCGAGCAGAACACATAGATCCCACCGGTGATCCCGGCGACAGTGGCCAGGGCAATGCCCTCATGCAAGTTGACAAGACTGACCTGGGCCGTGACTCCAAGCGCGAGGCGCATAAGGACCAGGGCCATCAGCGACAACAGGATCAGCAGCGCGCCCAACCACCGGGAACGACTGACTGCGGACCTCGCCACCAGCATTTCACAGACCACCACCACCAGCGGCATCCAGCCCTGATAGATGGCCGATTCCACTGAAGCCTCGATACGCTGCAACGCCATGAACATCAGCCACCAACTGAACAGTGTCAGCACATTGAGCAGCAGCACGCCTCGCCACTCCTCGCGCAGTAGCCGAAACGGGTCATGACCCCGCAAGGTATGCACCAGGAAAAATACCGCCCAGGCCATCAGGAAGGTAATGAATGTCAGCGCCGCCCCACTGATACGGGTGAACGCCACCATGACCCAGACGGCCGAGAGCGCCGTCGAGATGCAGTAGACCGCCATGCTGACGGCACCGAGTATTCCTGTCTTCATGCCTGCTCCTTGAGAAGAACCTGTTGCTTGCCGCCCGCGGAATTGATCAAGCGGTTCCCGGCTCCAGCACTTCCACCTGGGTTGGCACGTAGTGCTGCAAGGCTTCGAAGTCGGCGCGGAGCACCTTTGGATCTGCGTTATACAAAGTCAGGATGCCCGCGGTATCGGCCAGGGACCGGGAGTCCACCACCATTCCGGGGGCGACCCTCCAGTCGATGCTGTAAGTACTGGAAATGGGGGGTTCGTTGAGCTGGCTGATCCGACCTTTGCGCAAGGGCAACAAGGCGGACACCACGTTGTTCTTCTCGTTGGGCTTGATGTCATCAAGCGCTGCGGCCCCGGCGACGAGGTAGAGATTGGCGTCGATCAGGTTGATATCGCTGTTTTTCTCGTGGTACGGCACCCCGATACCGCCAGGCACGCGTGCGGCAATTTCCAGGAACACCGGATAACCGCGCTTGCGGTCCACGAAGACCTCGTGGTGCGTCGAACCGTTGCGAAAGTTCAGGGCTGCAATCACATCCCGGTTGAAGGCTTCCAGGGTCGCCTTGAGCGTGGGATCGGCTACGGGAATCACGCTCAAGGGCTTGCCCTGGACAAAGTCGAAGTTGGTGCAGCCCAGTTCCAGGACGCCGCAGTAGCGGATTTGACCGTCAACCACAAACGAATCGCACTGGAACATGTCACCGTCGATGAACTCGTCCACCTCATAATCAAAATGATACGGTGAGGCCAGCACTTGTTCTCGGGCCTTGATGAATTCGGCCTCGTTGCGAATGATCGACACCTCGAAACTGCCCGCTGCGTTCACCGGTTTCAGGACCAGGGGCAAGCCCAATCGCGCCGTCAGCTCGGCGTAGTAAGCCTGCGGCTCAGCCGATAGCCGTACGTGATCCAGGGGCACGAACTCGGGAATGCGTATTCCCTTTTCGCTGACGGCGTGTTTCATCAGCACCTTGTCGCGAAAGTTCGCCACGATCGCCTGTGTATCGCCCTCTAATCCGAACTCCTCGCGCAATTGTGCCGCCAGCTCAACGTGGCACTCTTCCTGGCAGAAAATACGCAATGACGAAGTATTGCCCTGCACGGCTCGCAACTCATCGCTGATGATGCTTCGACATTGGTCATGATCCAGCAACGGGCGAATGTTGCGCTGCAGGTCGGCATCGACGCGTGCAATCTGCGAGACGTTGCGCTCGAGTGTGGGCGGCAGGACATCGGCATGATAGGCGATCAGTACTGTCCGGCACTCTCGACCCAGCGTCCGCAGCGCCTTCTCGGAGGCGAAGTTAAGGTAATGGGGCGTCAGGAAAACGATGGTCTTGATCATGGTAATGCCTCACTGGAAGTCGACGTTCATGCGATAAAGAAGGCGCGCATCGGCGCCCCCTTCACTTTTGGGGATTGGCGGACCTTTATGCAGCGTTGAGAGGTTGTCCCAGATCACGATGTCGCCTGGGCGATAGGCATGCCGATAGCGCGGCGCGTTCTGGACAAGGAAGTCGACCAGACTGTCGAGAATGCGCTGGGACAGTGCTGGCGTTACCCCTTCTATTTGCATGGCCGTGGCGGCCGGTGCATAAAGCGACGTCGTGGCGGCGAGTGGGTGTTTGAACACCAAGGGGTGAACCACGGTGTCTTCCAGTGCGCCAGCCTCCTGGGGATTGAGTTGTTGCACCGCAGCGTCGGCATTGCGCAGTGTGTCGCGATTGCCGAACCGATGGTGAATCCGCAGGTTTTCCAGGTCTAGGCCCTTCAGGTGCTGCGGGCAATCTGGACTATCCAGCCACTGGCGAACTTGATGCAGGCCTGCGACACAATCGATGAATTGAGTCTCACCGTGTTGGTCCGGTACACGTACCGACAGCAGTGACGTGAACACCGTGTTCGCCGATTTGTACGACATGTCGGTGTGCCAATACCCTCCTCCCTCATGCACACCCAAGGCCTGGCCGTCCCGATAGAGATTGGTCACGGTCAGCACTTCCCGATAGTCCTCGAGGCAGTACTTGGCCAACACATGATGCACAGGTGCCCCCAGCCTGCGCATCAACTGCACATAGGGGGCAACGCTGACGTCCTGGTTGGCGATGACCAGCACCTTGGCCCCGGCGATGGTTTGTTTGAGCTCCGCTGGCGACTGCCCGAGCACATCGCCAAGGTCCAGGCGCAGCGGCTGGAACATCCTCACGCCCATGACCGCAGTCCTTCTTGCAGTGATGTTGTGGCACTCATTTCTGCTGCTGCGGGCACCATCGTGTTGATCGATGCATAACCTGAAGCTGCGCCCGCGAAATACAGGCCGGCGACAGGGCTTTTCCCATCCTGGTGGCAGGTAAAGCCGGTTTGCGGGTTGAGCAGTTGTGGCCAGTCGGTAGCGGGGAGTTGGGCGGTGACGCCGATGGCCGACACCAGGCATTGGTCCTTCGCCAACACATCCAAGTGCAACTCATACCCCTCGGATGCCTGGGCAGCGACCAGCCGGCCCGACTCTTGAGCCTTGCGACAAGAAGCCTGGAGCAACGAATTGCCATTGAGCGACGCCGGAAGGTCCAAGACGACCTTGTCGCCGTCCTGGCGAATGCGGCTGTAGGCATGCAGCCATATATTGGCCCGGCCCGTGCTATTGGCGCTGTTGAGCGGCCCTTGAAAGGAACTGGACGAAGTCTTGGCAATCATTTCCAACGTGCGCTGGCTCAGGGACCTGAGGGCAAAACGATCATCGGTCTCTTGGGGATACAGCCCCAGGTAGGATTTGATCAGAATGGACACATTGCGGGCGAACGGGGCAAGCAGTAGTGCGATCTGAAACGCACTGTTACCGCTGCCAAAGATGACCACATCCTGCTGCAGGAAACGGAGGCCCTGCCCCCGCGCAACCATTTGATAGACATCAAAGCAGTTCAACCAATGGGCATTGGGCATTTCGAAGGGCGGCGCCTTCGGGCGAATCCCGGTTGCCAGGATAATCTGCCGCGCGCGCAAGGAATGACTCTGGGAGCCCGGGGCCAGGCTCACCTCGAACACCCCCTGCACCTTGCTTACGGTGACCACCCGTTGCTGGATCTTGGCCAGAGGCAAGGCTTCGAAGTTGCTACGGATATAGGCTGCGTATTCCTCACCGGTGGGGCTGACGCACAACTTGCGCATGAATCGATGCAAGGGATAGGGAGCGCCTTCAATCTCCAGCTCATTGCAGTATGACTGCAATGGATGATCTCCCATCATGCCCATGCACCCCCCGAATACATCGCTGATGACCGCGACTTTCAGGCCCAGGTCGATCAGCCGGATACACTCGCTAAGCCCTGCGGGACCGCCGCCTACGACAATGACGTCGAACACTTGCTGCTCCATTTCAAAAATCCTCCAGGCGGGCACAGGCTTGATCAACAATGGGTTTGGCTACCGAGAAAGAAAACCGGACATAGGTGGGGCACTGCCCCAGGTAGAAGGGCGTCGCAGGCAATGGCATGACCCCGCAACGCATGGCCAAGTGTTGACTGAACTCAACCGGAGACAATGAAGGCGCCTGCCGTGAATAGTCGGCCATGATGTAATGGCCGCCCGCCGGTAACCGGATATCCAACCCGGCAGCCATCAGCGCACCTGCCAGGCGATCACGTTTGTGCTTGTAGTGCTCACGCAAGCTATCAAGTCGCCCGACGGTCAATTCATCAAGCAAAACAGCAACGGCGGCCTGTATGGGGGTGGGTTGGCAATAGCTCAGGTACAGGTGGTGGGCGTAGGCTCGCTCCATGAAGGTTGCCTGCGCGCATAACCAGCCGATCCGGACTCCCGTCATGGACAACAACTTTGAAGCGCTGCCCGCCACCATCATGGGAATCTGCTGGTGGGGGTACTGTGCCGGCGCGTCGGTGTCGTACTGATAATGACGATAGGCTTCGTCGACAATCACCATGAAGTCATGGTTTTTTGCCAACGCCACCAAGTGCTGCCAATCATCCGCGGACATGCACCACCCGGTCGGGTTGTGGGGCGTATTGAGCAGCAATATGCGAACACCGGCACGCAATTGCCGCTCGAACATTGCCCAGTCGGGGCCGATCGACGCCCCCACCGACAACGGTAGTGCAACAAACTCCAACCCCAGCAACGTGGCCATTCCTGGGTAATAGGGATAAAAGGGTTCAAAAAAGGCGACCCTGCTGCCGTATTGCGTGGACGCGGCATACAGGGCCAAGTACAAGGCCTCGGTACAGCCGCTGGTCACCAGCACTTCGCTGTCGGGCGCATAGCCGGCACTGTGGGCCGCAATGCTTTCGCGCAAAATCATTTCGCCGCGAGGGTCGGCATACTGCCAGCCCGACCGCACCTGGCGGGCCAACGCCGCATTCATGGCATTGTCAAACAGGGGTTCAGGAAGTCCTTGCGACAGGTTCAACGCCCCCGAGGATGCTGCATAGGCACTGGCATCCCTGAAGGGCGCCACTCGACCAATCAATGTCAAATCATCCATGACTTCCCGCCCCTTGTATTGATCGGTCAGGCGTGAGTGGCCACTCGGTTGAGTCCTTGCCAGAATCGGGTCAACAGGTTCAGTACATCGCCAGCGCCTTCCAGAATATCGCTGCCGTTGTCAGTGTCTCGAGCGGCCTCCATGACCGCGTCACTGATCCATTGCACATGATCGGTTTCAACCAGCATGTGCAGGTAGAAGTAGGTGAAGTCTTCGTGCTTCCACCCGCTGTACAGGCGGAAACCTTCGTACAGGTTGGCGATCATCGGAAAGCCGAACTCTTCGATAACGTAATGAGCACCAATGGCGTGCTCTGTCGAACCCTCAAGGAAAATCCGACGCAGGCCGTCGACCAGCTCGCTGGCTTCGGGAATGTATTCAACCTTCTTCCAGTCATCCAATGTGATGCCGACGCCGGCGAGTACACGCTCAAACATAATGAAGTGCGCCTCGCCTACCCCATCGCCCAGCTCAGACACCACCGTGCGCGCCAACTTCATCCGAATCACTTCGCTGTCGGTGCGGTGCGAGGTACCCGCCAGGATCTGGGGGAACGTACGAATGTAATAAAAGTATTGCTGGAACACTTTCTTCAACGTTGCCTTGGGCAGCGGGGCCTGGCGAAACGTTTTGTAGAACGCATTGGTGTTGATCCCCGAAGCCGTGATCATTCCTTTAATCGAATGGATGATTTGCTCACCCGTCAGACAGCCTTGTTCCATTTGCTGAGCCGGCATAGATTTCCCCAAATACGATAAGGTAGCTTGGACGGCAGTGACGAAATGTCGCTGCGCGTTTCAGATAGTAAACAAGCGACTCATGCAAACAAATTAATAGTTTCAATCGGCTATGCTTCAAACAATAGATTTATTTTGAAACATGAAAAACTCATTATTATTTTTGATTAAAATCATAGGTTTACTTTCATAGAAAATTTTAACGCACAAAAATAGAGCATTATTTATTTTTTGCACCGACTTGATGCGCGCCAGCCGCTAAGCTGAAATTAAATTACCCTGACCTGGAAGTCTTCTATAGTGAACAACCAACCCATTGACATCGCCCTGACCATCAAAGCCGAGCGAACCGCCCGTGAATGGTCCATCGGCGAGCTCGCCCAGCTCTCCGGCGTATCAAAGGCTATGATCAGCAAAATTGAAAACGCACAGGTCAGCCCTACCTCAACGATCCTGGGCCGGTTGTCAGGTGCTTTCGGTTTACCCCTCTCTACCCTGCTGCATCGGGCCGAGGGGCGCTCGGGACTTCTTTCAAGGGCGGCGGAGCAACCGCGCTGGGTAGACCCGGAAACCGGCTATGCGCGCCAGCAAGTCTCACCCCGGGAGGGCTGGCCACTGGAACTCATCAGTGTGCAACTGCCCCCGGGCGTGCGCATCAGCTATCCCGCCACGGCTTACGCGTTCCTTCATCAGCAGGTGTGGGCCACGCAAGGCACGCTGACGTTTACCAAGGGCACCACCACCTACCTTCTGGAACAAGGCGACTGCTTGCAATTGGGACTGCCTGAAGAAGCCTGCACGTTCGAAAACGCCACGCCGCAAGTCTGTGAATACGTCATAGCCTTGATTCGCAAGTAGCAACAGCCCCATCGGTAACCGCCTGCAACAAAGGCTAGCCGACGGCACGTCAATCATGCCGACCTGCAAGCAGGTATCGCGCGCCCGGAATGGCCGTCCGAGGTAGGCACCGCCAGCTGACATCAAACTGTCATCACTCCTTCGCCGAAATGCCACGATTCCTGGCTACTGTCCTCGCCAATGAGATCGATCTCAAGCGAGTGACAATGACTGATTTGAAAGAAGTGGCACGTCTGGCAGGGGTTTCGCGAGCTACCGCTGCCCGCACCTTCGCCTCCCCTGAAGTAGTGCGTCCGGCTACCCGCGAGCAGGTGTTCGCCGCCGCACGGCAGCTGGGTTTCCGGCCCAATCGTCTTGGTCGTCAGTTGCGCCTGCAAGTGACCAAGCTGATCGGTGTGGTGGTCCCCAACCTGCTCAATCCCGTGTTCGCCGAACAATTCCAAGCCATGGAGCGCGCTGCGCGTTTGCGCGGCTACAACCTGCTCCTGGCGACGACCGACTACAGCAGCGAGCGCGAAAGCGTGGTGGTCGAGGAGTTGTTGCGCCAGCGGGTCGATGGCCTGGTCCTCACGGTCACCGACGCCGAGAGCAACCGCGTGTTGCAAAGCCTGGACAGCGAGGACACGCCTTTTGTGCTGGCTTATCACCAGCCGGGCAATCCGCACTACAGCGCCGTGTCGGTGGACAACCGCGCCGGCATGGCTCTGGCCACTCGTTATCTGCTGGAAGCCGGGCATTGGCGCATTGGCATGGTTGCCGGCCCGGCCCTGCAATCGGACCGCGCTCGCCTGCGTTACGCCGGTTATTGCGACGCCATGCGCGAGGCCGGCCTCGACAGCCTGCCGGTGATTGAAATGCCGGCCCATACCCAGGCGGACTTCGCCGCCATCGCGCCCTTCCTGCAAGGTCCGCAGGCCCTCAGCGCACTGGTTTGCTCCAACGATCTGTTGGCCATCAGCCTGATCGCACAACTGCGTCGCAACGACTGGCACGTGCCCCAACAGCTCTCGGTCATGGGATTCGATGGCATCGCCCTCGGCACTCAAATGCACCCGACATTGTGCAGCGTGGTTCAGCCCATCGAGGCCTTGGCCTGCACCGTAATCAATCAATTGCTGGCGCAGATTGCCGGCGCCACACCGGTTACCCATTGCCTGCCCTGCCATATCCGGCCGGGCGAAAGTACTCAATCCTACAAGGAGACACTTGATGATTCGCTTGCGTAAAACCCTGGCGACGTTACTGCTATGCGGCGCTGCCAGCCTGGCCCAGGCCGCCGAAACGGCGATTTGCTACAACTGCCCACCGGAATGGGCCGACTGGGGCACACAGCTCAAGGCCATTGCCGATACCACTGGCGTGCAGGTCCCGCTGGACAACAAGAACTCCGGGCAGGCACTGGCGCAACTGGTCGCCGAACAGGCCGCGCCTGTAGCGGACGTGGTGTATTACGGCGTGACCTTCGGTTTGCAGGCGCAAAAAGCCGGGGTGGTCGGCACTTATCAACCCAAGGGCTGGGAACAGATTCCGGCAGGCTTGAAAGATCCGCAGGGACACTGGTTCGCCATTCACTCCGGCACCCTGGGCATCATGGTCAACGTCGATGCCTTGGGCGGCTTGCCTGTGCCGCAAAGCTGGGGCGATCTGCTCAAGCCTGAGTACAAAGGCATGGTCGGCTACCTTGATCCATCCAGCGCGTTCGTCGGTTACGTTTCCGCGGTAGCGATCAACCAGGCCATGGGCGGTAGCCTCAATGACTTCACGCCGGCGATCGATTACTTCCAGAAACTGGCGAAAAACTCACCCATCGTGCCCAAGCAGACCGCTTACGCACGGGTGTTGTCCGGGGAGTTGCCGATTCTGGTGGATTACGACTTCAACGCCTATCGGGCACGTTACAAGGACAAGGCCAACGTTGCTTTCGTGATCCCCAAGGAAGGCAGCATCAGCGTGCCTTACGTCATGAGCATCGTCGGCAACGCGCCGCATCGGGCCAATGCCGAGAAGGTCCTGGACTTCGTCCTGTCCGACCAGGGCCAGGCGCTCTGGGCCAAGGCCTACCTGCGACCGGTGCGGGCGATGAAGATGCCTGCCGACATCGCGTCCCAGTTCCTGCCAGACAGCGATTACGCACGGGCCGGCGTGGTCGACTATCAACAGATGGCGGCGGCACAGGAAGCCTTCTCCGCACGTTATCTGAAAGAGGTCAAGTAAGTGACCGCCTCGGTAATAAAAGCCCGGGGAGTCCCTTCGGGCCAGGCCACGGTGCCGCGTTTGCGGCTGACCGCGGCCTGGGCCCTGGCGCCTGCGGCTGCGGTGCTGTTCGCGTTCTGGTTGTTGCCACTGGCGCATCTGATCGTGCTGGGCGGGCAAAATCGCGACGGCGGCGAAAGCGGCTATTGGCAGGTACTGAGCAGTGCGCAATACCTGGGCAGTCTGGTACAGACCTGCCTGCTGGCCTTGGCGACGACCCTGGCGGCGCTCCTGGTGGGGGGCATCAGTGGTTTTTTTCTCAGCCGCCAACGCTTCTTCGGCCGCTCGCTGCTGGTCGCCTTGTTAACGTTTCCGTTGGCATTCCCCGGCGTGGTGGTCGGCTTCCTGGTGATTCTGCTGGCCGGGCGCCAAGGCTTGTTCGCCAGCCTTGGCCTCGAGCTGGCGGGTGAACGCTGGATCTTCGCTTACTCGCTGATGGGGTTGTGCCTCGGTTATCTGTACTTCTCGATTCCACGGGTGATCCTCACGGTGATGGCTGCTTGTGAAAGCCTCGATCGCAGCCTGGAAGAAGCCGCTCATTCCCTGGGCGCCGGCCACTGGCGAGTGGTTTGCGATGTCATCGTCCCCGGTCTGGCACCGGCACTGGTCTCGTGCGGGGCGATCTGCTTTGCGACCTCCATGGGCGCGTTCGGTACGGCCTTCACCCTCGGCACCCGCCTGAATGTGACCCCGGTGGCGATCTACAACGTGTTCACCAACTACGCCAATTTCGCCGTGGCCGCTGCGCTGTCGGTGGTGTTGGGGGCGCTGACGTGGGCAGTACTGCTACTGGCCCGACGGCTGGCAAAAAACTCGAGGACCGTCTTGTGAAGCGCTCAACGCTGTTTATCGGCCAGTTGGTGTTTACCCTGCTGGTCTGCGCGTTCATGTTGGTGCCCGTGCTGATGTCACTGCTGGCCGGGCTCACGCGCAATTATTTCCAGGGCGTCTCCAGTGGCCTGACGTTCGATTGGCTGGTGCAAGTCTGGCAGGCCTATTCGCCGACAGTCTGGCTATCCCTGCAACTGGCCGTGGCCTGTGCGCTGTGCGTCTGCGTGGTGGGTGTTCCGGCGGCTTACGCGTTGGTGCGGATGAACAACCGCTTCAGCCGTGCGTTCGAGGAACTGATGGTGCTGCCGGTGGCGATGCCTGGCCTGGCCAGCGCCCTGGCGTTGCTGCTCACCTATGGGCAATTCGGTGGGTTTCGCAGCAGTTGGCTGTTCATCCTCGTCGGCCATGTGCTGTTCACCTTGCCGTTCCTGGTGCGCCCGGTAATGGCGGTGATGCAACGTCAGCAACTGCCTGTCCTGGAAGAAGCCGCCGCCAGCCTTGGCGCCGGGCCGCTACGACGATTCTTCAGTGTGGTGGTACCCAACTGCCGGGCGGGGATCCTCGCTGGGGTCCTGATGGTCGTCACGCTGTCGTTGGGCGAGTTCAACCTGACCTGGATGCTCCACACCCCAATGACCAAAACATTGCCGGTAGGCCTGGCTGACAGCTATGCCTCAGCCAGGCTGGAAGTCGCCAGTGCCTACACCCTCATATTCCTGCTGATGATCGTGCCGCTGCTGATTGCGCTGCAGGCCATCAGCGCGCGCCTTTCCCGTGGAGAAAAACGATGACCGGAACCACCATTCGCCTGGCAGGTTGCCGCAAGGCGTTCTCCGACGGCACCGTTGCCGTCCATGACCTGGACCTGACCATCAATGCCGGAGAAACCCTGGCGATCCTCGGCCCGTCCGGTTGCGGTAAAACCACGACCTTGCGCCTGATCGCCGGCCTTGAGCGTCCGGATGCGGGGCAGGTGTTTTTTGGCGACACCGACGTCACCCGCCTGCCCATCGAACGACGCGACGTGGGCATGGTGTTCCAGAACTATGCGTTGTTTCCCAACCTGGATGTGGCCGGCAACATCGTTTATGGCTTGAAGATTCGCGGCATGGCGCCGGCTGAACGGAACAGGCGCTGCTCGGAGTTGCTGGAACTGGTGGGCCTTCAGGACCATGGCAAGCGCAGCATCCACGAGCTGTCCGGCGGTCAACGCCAGCGGGTCGCCCTCGCCCGCGCCCTGGCGCCCAAGCCTCGGGTATTGCTGCTTGACGAACCGTTGGCGGCGCTGGATGCGCAGTTGCGCGAACGCTTGCGCAGCGAGTTGGATCAGTTGCTACGCCATCTGGGCATTACGGCGGTGTTCGTCACCCACGACCAGGGCGAAGCCATGGCCCTGGGCAATCGGATTCTGGTCATGGAACACGGCCGCGTCGCACAGTTGGCCAGCCCAAGGGACATCTACCAACAACCGGCCAACACGTTCGTCGCCAGTTTTGTCGGCAACCTCAACGCTTTTCCAGTGCTCGCCCACACGCCCCTGGGCTTGAAAGTCCACGGCGGAGAGTTGCCGTGGCGCGGTGGCGGACTGCCTGCCACCGTCTACTGCCGGCCCGAGCATTTGCGGGTGATGGACAGCGAGGGGCATCTGCGCGGGCGCCTGGTGGGCCAGTTTTTCCAAGGGGCCCAAAGCCGCTTGTTGGTGGACGTCGGCGCCGCCCAGCCATTGCTCGTGGACAGCACCGACAACGTCACCCACGCCACCGGCGCCCTGATTGCCTTGGCCGTCGAGCCGCAAGTGCTGTTCACCCTGTCATCGTGATCTTCGTGTTTTCAGAGGGCTTATTTTGAATCATCCGTTTCTCATTGCGCAGATCAGTGACCTGCATCTCAAGGCCGGGGAAAAACTGACCTATGGCGTCGTTGATACCCTCGCCGCGTTGCGTCGTGCCGTCGATCATTTGAATACCCAGGTGCCGCGCCCCGACATCGTAGTAATCAGTGGCGACCTGGTCGACTTCGGTCGCCCTGATGAATACGCCGTATTGCACCCCGAACTGGCGCGCCTGCACATGCCTTGCTACCTGGTGCCTGGCAACCACGACAACCGCGAACATTTGCGGGCGGCATTTGCCGATCACGCCTACTTGCCAAGTTTGGCTGGAGCCCCCTTGGATTGGGTCGTCGAGGAGCATCCGCTGCGCCTGATTGGCCTGGACAGCACCATTCCCGGCGGTCATGGCGGTCAGTTACTGGATAGCCAATTGCGCTGGCTCGATGAACAGTTGGCCCGTCGTCCCGAGGTGCCAACGCTGCTGGTCCTGCACCATCCGCCGTTTATCAGCGGCATCGGCCACATGGACCGCGAGCCGTTCATCAACGCCTCGGCACTGGAACAGGTCATCGCCCGCCATCCACAGGTAGAGCGTTTGCTCTGCGGGCATTTGCATCGGCCGATGCAGCGGCGCTTCGGCGGTAGCCTGAGTTGCGTGTGCCCCGGCACCTCACATCAAATCGTCCTGGATCTACAGCCAAGCGCGCCCGCGCATTTCAACCTGGAACCACCCGGATACCTGCTGCATCACTGGCATGACCAGAGTTTGGTGACCCATAACGGTGTGTTTGGCCAGTATCCCGGGCCGTATCCGTTCTATGACGCTCATGGATTGATCGACTGATAACCCCAGGGACTTTTACTGATGCCGTTCTTTGGAGATTTATCCCCTACCCCACTCAATGCACTGAAGTTTTTCCAACGAGTTATTTAACGCCTCGGCCAATCATCTGATCGGTCGAGCGCTTCCTGCTGTCTTTTCAACATGCCCGGAACAGAGATTCCGCGGTGGAGTTCGCCCTGATGAAAGTCCTATTTAACGTACTGAGTGTTTTAACGGGTGGTATGACGCTTGTCCTCAGCCCATTGGCGTCGGCTGATTTTATCAGCGACAGCAAGGCCAACTTGAACTTGCGCAACTTCTACTTCAATAACGATAACCGTGACGGAGCCGCCGCGCCTTCGAAGACCGAAGAATGGGGCCAGGCCTTCATGCTCAATTATCAGTCGGGGTTTACCGACGGCACCGTCGGGTTCGGCCTGGATGCCATGGGGCTGCTGGGCCTGAAGCTCGACAGTGGCGCCGGCCGTCATGTCGGTGGCTCGATGTTTCCCAACGATGGCGACAAGGCGGCGGACCAATGGGCTCGTCTCGGTGCCACGGCCAAGATGCGTGTCTCCAAGACCGAGCTGCGGTACGGCACCTTGCAACCGAAGTTGCCGATCCTGGTCTCCAACGATGGTCGCCTGCTGCCGCAAACCTTCGAGGGCGGGCAAGTCACCAGCAATGAAATCGACAACCTGACGTTCACCGCTGGCCAGTTGGAACACGCCACAGGGCGTGCGTCCAGCGACAGCGCCGGCCTGGCCGTTGCGGGCGGCACCCAGGAAAGCAATAAATTCACCTTTGCCGGTGGCGATTACAAACTGACCAAGGATCTGACCGCGCAGTATTACTACGCCAATCTTGAAGACTACTATCAACAGCACTTCGCCGGTTTGCTGCATGTATTACCGTTGGGTGAATACGGTTCGTTGAAAACCGACCTGCGTTACTTCAAAACCACGTCCGATGGCAAGAACAGCAGCGCTGCCGGTCGCGCCAGTGGTTACAAACTCGGCGGTTATACCAAGGATGGCAACGGCGAGATCGACAACGACACCTGGAGCGCGGCGTTCATTTATTCGTTGGGTGGCCATGCCATTACCGCGGGTTATCAGCGTGTTTCCGAAGACAGCAACTTTACGCAACTGAATCAGGGCGGCCTGGTGGGCAAAGGCGAAGGCGGCGCAAGTCTTTACCTCTACACCGACCGCACCATCCAGACGTTCATCCAGGCCGGTGAGCGCACGGCATTCGCGCAATATGCCTATGACTTCGCAGCGCTTGGCGTTCCGGGTTTGAAGGCCTCGGTGATGTACCTCAAGGGCGACAACATCCAGACCGCCAGCGGCCGGGACGCCAGTGAATGGGAACGTGATATCTCCCTGGACTATGTGATCCAGAGCGGCACGTTGAAGAACGTCGGTTTCGGCTGGCGCAACGGGATGTCGCGAAGCGATATCGCCCGCGACCAGGATCAAAATCGCCTGTTTGTGAGCTACAGCATTCCGTTGATGTAACCGTGCAGGAGGAAGGAGCCGGAAGCACTCCCACCGCGGCTCCTTTCCTCCCGCCTTCAAGGCATGCCCATTGCCCTGGCGCCGGGCCTACCGCGCTGTTGCACTGACACAGCAGCGTTGCCTTCCCGGGCACATTGATTCGCAGGATCGGGCAAGCATCAGCCCGGATCGTGCAACCCTCCGCAAATATTCCTTCCTATAGTTGATCAGAGCCAAACCATCTGGAGCTGGTCCCCCTATGAGCGCCCTGAACATAAACGGCCGTGAATACACGGTCGACGTCGACCCTGGAACCCCTATTCTCTGGACCCTGCGCGACACGCTGGGCATGACCGGCACCAAGTTCGGCTGCGGCGCGGCGCTTTGTGGTGCCTGCACCGTGCACCTGGATGGCCAGGCCATTCGTTCCTGCGTGACGCCCATCGCCGCCGCCGAAGGCAAGAAGATCACCACCATCGAAGCGGCAACCGATGGCAGCGACCCGGTTGGCAGTGCCGTGCACGAGGCGTGGGTCAAACACGACGTGGCGCAATGCGGCTACTGCCAGAGTGGCCAGATCATGAGCGCAACGGCTTTTCTCAAGGCCCAGCCCAAGGGCAAGCAGCCCACGGCGGCCGAGATCGACTCGGCCATGGCCGGCAACATCTGTCGCTGTGGCACCTACGCCCGAATCCGCGCCGCGGTGGCTGATGCCGCCAAAGCCCTTGCCTGATCGGAGCCGACCATGTTGAACGAGATTTTCCCCGACGAGTTGCCCCGCGCCTTGCAGCACACGCTGGAGCGCGATCAGGCCGACGGCCCCGCTACGCTGCCCCGCCGCAGTTTTCTCAAGATTGTCGGCATCGGTGGTCTGGCGCTCGGCGCTTTTCCCCACTTGGCCCTGGCGCAGGAGACCAACGGCGCAGTCCCAACGCCGCTCAAACCGACTCAGCAGCCCTCCGCATTTGTGCAGATCGCCCCTGACGGCGTGGTAACGGTGACCATCAACCGCCTGGAGTTCGGCCAGGGTGTGCAGACCGCCCTGCCCATGATTCTCGCCGAAGAACTGGATGCCGACTGGAGCCTGGTGCGCAGTCGCAACGGTAACAGCGACGCCGCCTATATGGACCCGGCCTTTGGCATACACCTGACTGGCGGCTCCAACTCGATCAAGAACAGCTATACCCAATACCGCGAACTGGGCGCCCGCGCTCGCGCCATGCTGCTTGCGGCGGCAGCCGCGCGTTGGAACGTCGATGTCGCGAGCCTGAGCACCCAAGCCGGCATGGTGCTCGGCCCCGCCGGGCGTAAAGCGAGCTATGGCGAGCTGGCCGAGGCCGCGATGGCCCTGCCCGTACCGGAAACGATCACGCTCAAGGATCCCAAGGATTTCCGAATCATCGGCCAGGCCACCACGCGCATCGATGCGAAAGCCAAGAGCAGTGGCCAGCAGGAATTTGGCATCGACATGCATCTGCCGGGGCAGCTCACAGCCGTGGTGGCACGTCCGCCAGTGTTCGGCGCCAGGATTGCCTCTTTGGATGACAGTGCGGCACGGGCAACCAAAGGGGTGAAAGCTGTGTTTCGCGTGCCGCTGGACCGAGGTGCTGAAGGCGTTGCTGTGGTGGCGGACGGTTATTGGCAGGCGAAACTGGCGCGTGATGCGCTGAAGCTGGAATGGGACTTGGCCAGCGTCGAGAAAGTGGACAGTGAAAAGCAACGGGTCCAATACCGGGAGCTGGCCGCTCAACCCGGCCCACGACAATTCGACGCTGACATGACACCGCTTGCCAGCGCGCCGCATCAGTTGGAAGCCGAGTTTGTGTTCCCTTACCTCGCCCACGCGCCCATGGAGCCGTTGAACTGCACCGTGCAACTCGCGCAGGGGCGCGCCCAGTTGTGGGTCGGCACCCAGTTTCCTGGCGGCGATGGCGCGGCAGCTGCACGGGTCCTGAATCTGCAACCCGAACAAGTCCAGGTCAATGTGCAGACGGCGGGCGGAGGTTTCGGCCGGCGTGGCGTGCCCACCAACGATTTTGTCGTGCTGGCTTGCGAGGTGGCCAAGGCCGCGCACGCCGCCGGGCTTGATGCTCCTATCCGCACACTCTGGAGCCGTGAGGACGATATCAAGGGTGGCTACTATCGCCCCATGCACCTGCACCGCGCGCGCATCGGTTTTGACGACAGCGGTAAGGTGCTGGCCTGGGACCATGTCTTGGTCGGGCAATCCATCGTCAGTGGCACGCTGTTCGAGGGGATGGTGAAGAACGGGATCGATGCCACCGCAACAGAGGGAATGCGTAATCCTTATCCGCTGCCGATGCGCCTGACAGTCCACCACCCCAAACTCAACGTCCCCGTATTGTGGTGGCGCAGCGTCGGTTCCACCCATACGGCATTCGTGATGGAAACACTGATCGACGAGATCGCCCGCACCACCAAACAGGACCCGGTGGCGTACCGGATGAAGCTGTTTGGCGACCAGAGCCCACGGCATCGCGAAGCGCTGCAATTGGCCGTGGACAAGAGTGGGTATGGCAAGCGCCAGCTGGCGGCGGGCCGTGCCTGGGGCGTGGCGGTCCACGAATCGTTCAGTTCGGTGGTGGCGTACGTCGTCGAAGCCTCGGTGCAGGATGGTCGTCCGGTGCTGCACCAGGTGACCGCCGGCGTGCACTGCAATCTGGTCGTCAACCCACGCAGCGTTGAAGCCCAGGTACAAGGCGCTGCGCTGATGGGCTTGTCGATGTGCCTGCCAGGTGGCGCCGTCACCCTGAAGGACGGCGTCGTGCAGCAGAGCAATTTTGCCGACTTCAGCGTGCCGCGCATTACCGACATGCCGGAATTCGCCGTCCACATCGTGCCCAGCGCCGAACCACCCACGGGGATGGGTGAGCCCGGTTTGCCAGCGTTGGCTCCGGCGTTTGCCAATGCCGTGGCGAGCCTGACGGGTAAGCCGTTGCGTGAGTTGCCGTTCAAGTTGACGTGACAGAAACATGAGGCCGTCTGGCAGTTGCGCTGCCAGACGTGCCTCCCTGTTACAAGCGAATCCGCTTGATATCCCGCTGCGGTGGCTCTCCGAACAGGCGGCTGTACTCGCGGCTGAACTGCGAAGCACTTTCATAGCCAACCTGCCCGCCTGCGCTGCTCGCGTCGACATTCTGGGTCAACATCAAATGCCGAGCGGCTTGTAGCCTTAACTGTTTCTGGTATTGCAGCGGACTCATTCCGGTCACGGTGCGAAAGTGCTGGCGAAAGGTAGAAGGACTCATGTGCGCCTGTGCCGCCAGATCGTCCATGCGCAGCGTCAGGCGAAAATTGAGTTTCAACCAGGCGAGGGTCTTGGCGATGTGTTGGCTGGGTGAGCCTGCGGCGATGACATGCAGCAATTGCGGAGCATGGGCACCGCTTAACAGACGAGCGATGATCTCTTCCTTGATCAGCGGGGCCACAGTCTCAAGCAGTGGCGGCTCCTTCAACAGCTCGACCAGACGCTTCAGGGCATCCAGCACACCGGCATCCAAAGCCTGCACGGTAATGGGTTTGAACGCGTCGTCTCTCATGCGTTGCGACAGCCGCATGCGCTCGGCCACTTGCATCACCGTGGTGCTTTCGAATCTCAGCATCATGCCCAGGAAAGGCTCGGCGACGCTGGCCTGGCAGATATGTGAAATGACTGGCAGATCTACGCTGGTCACCATGGACTGACCGGGTGAATAGGTCAGGATGTCCTCCCCCACCATGGCTTGCTTACGGCCTTGCAAGGTGACGCCGATACCCAGGCCGTAGATGCAGTGCATGGGCGCAGTGATCGCTTTGCGCCGATGCAGGCTCAAGCCGGGTATGGCGGTGATCTGGTCGCCGTCGCTGGGCAGCCGTTGACTGACCGAATCGGCCAGACGTTCTATGTCGCTGAGGGTTTTGGCGCTTGTAAAATCGGTTGGCACATTCGACTCCTGGAAACATCAGGCCTGGACGGCTCACAGCGAACGAGGTTCGCTCCGACCGCAAGTCCGCCCACGGTGGAGTATGCTGGGCCGGTGGTTCGGCTCGCTTGCCTGATCAGCGCAATTTCTTGCACGATTCAACGAGCCATCAGAGCCAGAAGACCCTGACATCCAAGTATAACAAGATATTTCAGGAAATAAGGATGCCCAAAGCGATGACTTCGCCTGGCACCTAAAGTCTATGGAAGATGTAGCGGGTGGACGGTTGATCGTCCAACGCTACCCCTGCCTGGCCCAGTTGTTCGCGCAAAACTGGCGTGTCGACCCGGACTTTCCAATCCGCACGGGCCGGAGCCACTGACCCGCCGTCGTAACGGCTGATCGCCTCGAACAGCTGCGTTCGGTCTGGGAGGTACACCGCCAACGCGTCGCCCTTCCACGCCGCGACATTCATTCCCAGGGCTTCACATACCTGGATTTTCGCCTGGGCATCGTCTCTATCGGCCTGGCGTGAGCGTTCGATCTGATCGGCCAGGATCGGATCGACGACCCGGTCCGTGAAGAGAATATCCCCCGCCTCCCAGACTTCGGGAGGGCAAATCTTATCGGCCGGGCGCAGGGTAATGAACGGATTAATTTCCATCGGGTAAATTCGACAGACCAGGGGGCGCTCTTCATAGATGCCGCAACGGCCGTCATCGCCCAGGTTCTGACATTGCGTCAGGGCATTGCCGGCCAATACCGCAACGACTCGAATCTGCGCATTGCCGCTGGTTACCTCCACGGCCCGCTGGGCGCTGTGGGTGAATTGCCCAGGCGCAGAAGCCCAAGTCGTTTCATCGAACGCCTCCAGTATGACCGCCACTTCATGCCCTCGTTGGAGCCACTGCCGTGCCTCGTTCAGCGTCAGTGGAATCAGGCGGCCCTTGCAGCAAATCCCGCAACCGTTGCAGGCAAATCGGATAGCGCTGTTTTCCATACCAAGCTCTCACACACATGTTTTCAACCGACCATCGATGCGCCCTCGAGCGGATACATCGGTGGCAGAGCCCCAGGGGCGCGAAAGTATGTGGAGCGAGAAACGGATCCGTTTGCCGGATTCGCCGGCATATTTGCCCGATTCAAGGTGAATTCCGCTAACCGGCCCTTGAAACGAAACTCTGCTGTGGCGAGGGAGGTTGCTTGCGCCGACCACTCCTCACCACGGATTTCACGTCCCTAAGTAAGCACTATTGCTCTTATGACCAGTTTTTACAGGCCCCGCCATCACTTCGCCGCAGCAGCGGTTTCAATCAGCCGGGCGACCGGCTCCGGATTGGAAACCATCACCACATGGGAAGCCCCCTTGACCACTTTCACGACCTTGGCCTCGGCACGCTTGGCCATGAAGGCCATGGTCTGGGGCGGGATGTTCTTGTCCTTGTCGCCGTAGATGTACCAGGACGGAATGTGCTTCCAGGCCGGGGTCCCGGCCTGTTCGTTCAACGCCGCCTCAGTGACCGGACGCTGTGTCGCCGCCATCAATGCCGCCTGCCCGGCGGGAACATCAGCGGCGAACTGGTCGCGGAACTTGTCCTGTTGGATGTACAGATCCTTTCCGTCGTCAGCCAGTGCGACAGGTGGAGCAAGGGTTGGCCCCAGGGTGCTTCCGGGGAATTTGCCGGCGAGCCCGGCGACGGTTTCGCCCGCCTCGGGGGCGAACGCGCTGACGTAGACCAGTGCCTTGACGTTGGCATGGTCGTTGGCCGCTTCGCTGATGACGTTGCCGCCGTAGGAATGGCCGACCAGCACAACGGGAGATTGGATGCTGCTCAGCAAGGCGGAAACTGCAGCACCATCGCTTTTCACGCTGCGCAACGGGTTGGCTGCGGCGACAACGGTATAGCCATCTTTCTCGAGGATCTTCACCACGCCATTCCAGCTTGAAGCGTCGGCAAAAGCGCCGTGTACGAGGACGACCGTGGTTTTTTCAGTTTGTGCGAACGCGTTGGCCGCGATGAACAGGCCGGCGCTGCACGCCAGTGCGGTCATGACTTTTTTCATTGGAAACTCCTTGGGTGACAGGGCTATTGGGCGAATCGGGTGAAGACGAAGTCGTGGTTCTGCACGCGCGCCTGATGGCAGGCGAAGCACGTCTGGTGCTGTGCCTCATCGGCGGGTTTGCCATTGATAAAGCGGCCAAAGCCCCAGCCGCCGGTGGCGGCATATTTGCTGGAGTCCTTGACCATGACCTGCACGGTGGTCGCCGCGCCGGGGATCGAAGCCGGCTCGAACTCCGGCGACTGGACGTGTTTCCAGGCCAGCTTGACCAGCACCGCGCCGTCCGGGAACGGCAGTGTTGAATCCTGATAAGCCTTGATCGCCAGGTCATTGCCCAATACCGCTCTCAGCTCGTTCAGGGGTTCCGCCTCCTGGGCCGGGGCTATCAGCGCCCATTGGCGATACCCATCAGGAAGCTTTACGCCATAGATCGGTGACGCTTCGCCGCTGCCGGCGTCGCCCAAGGCGATGCCGGTCGCGGTCAGTGCAGCCACTGCAATAACAGCGGAGACCGCCAGTTGCTTGAGTTTCATCGTTGTTCTCCCCTGGGCGCTATTGGAGGTGATCGGCGTCGATCACGGCCTGGGCGAACGCTTGCGGAGCCTCTTGCGGCAGGTTGTGGCCGACACCGCCGTCGATCAGACGATGCTCATATTGGCCGGTGAAGCGCTTGGCATAGGCCTCGGCCGGTGGATGCGGTGCGCCGTTGGCGTCGCCCTCGAGGGTGATGGTCGGCACGCTGATGGACGGAAAGGTCGCGAGTTTCTTCTCCAGCTTGTCGTACTTGGCCTCGCCCTTCACCAGGCCCAGGCGCCAGCGATAGTTGAAGATTGAGACGGCGACGTGATCGGGGTTCTGCAAAGCGGCGGCGCTTCGGTCATACGTCGCGTCATCGAAATTCCACTTCGGCGACGCCAGTTTCCAGATCAGCTTGGCGAAGTCGTGGGTGTTTTTTTCGTAGCCCAGACGGCCACGCTCGGTGGCGAAGTAGAACTGGTACCACCACTGCAACTCGGCGGCCGGCGGCAGCGGCGTCTTGCCGGCTTCCTGGCTGCCGATCAGGTAGCCACTCACCGCCACCAGGGCTTTGACCCGCTCCGGCCACAGGGCCGCGACGATGTCGGCGGTGCGGGCGCCCCAGTCGTAACCGCCGAGCACGGCCTGCTTGATCTTCAGCGCGTCCATGAAGTCGATCAGATCGCTTGCCAGCGCAGAAGGCTGGCCGTTGCGCAGGGTCTTGGCCGACAGGAAACGCGTATCGCCATAACCGCGGGCATAGGGAATCAACACGCGATAGCCCTTCTCGGCCAGTGCCGGCGCAACGTCGGCGTAGCTGTGAATGTCATAGGGCCAACCATGCAGCAGGATGACCACCGGCCCATCGGCAGGACCGACCTCGGCATAGGAAACGTCCAGCAGGCCAGCCTTGACGTGCTTGAGCGGGCCGAACGAGGTGTGACTGCCCGGCGTGATGGAGGCGATGGTGCTGGCAGGTACATCCGCGGCGCTCGCCTGGGACGAGGCCAGTCCCAAGGCGCCCAGTTGCATCATGGCGAACATCAGGATAGATGGGCCGAACAGGCGCCGAGGCCGCGCGGCGGATGTGTGGTTCAACAGAGTCGTGTCCATGGTGAATCTCCTTTGCGAGCGGCGGGTGAGCGGCTCCCGTTCGGAACCGCTTGGAGAGGTTTATCGAGCAGTCTGGGCAAGCGTGTTTTTTGCAGCCGTGCGCAACGGCCGGAAGGCTTCGCGCAGTTCCTCACTGAACAATTGAGGCTGCTCCCAGGCCGCGAAATGGCCGCCCTTGCTGACTTCGCTGTAGTAGGACAGCGATGGATAGGCGCGCTGGGCCCAGGTTTTCGGGGCTCGATAGATCTCATGGGGGAACACGGTGATGGCCACCGGGACTTTGATGTCCGCCGTCTTTTGCGCCGCCGCACTGAAATTATTGTTGTTGTTCTCCCAGTAGAAACGGGAGGACGACGCACCGGTGTCCGTCAGCCAGTAAAGGCTGATGTCATCGAGCATTTCATCGCGGCTCAGCACGCGTTCCGGTTTGCCGTCGCTGTCGGTCCAGGCGGCGAATTTTTCGTACATCCACGCGGCTGTGCCGGAGGGCGAATCGGCCAGCAGGTAGCCGATGGTCTGCGGCCGAGTCACCATCATTGCGCCGTAGGCGGCATTGCGGCCGAAGAATGTACTCAGCGAGTTGTAGGCGCTGCGTTCCGGATCGCTCAGCCCGGCCGGTGCCGGATCGCCGCTGTTGATCGGTTTCACCAGCTCCGGTGGGACGGTCGTCGGCATATTCAAGTGGATACCCAGTAAACCGGGAGGCGCCAGGCGGCCCAGTGCATCGGAGATCACCGAACCATGATCGCCACCCTGGGACACGTAGTGGGTGTAGCCCAGGCGCTTCATCAACACGTCCCAAGCCTTGGCCACACGGTCGGGCCCCCAGCCCAATTCGGTCGGTTTCCCGGAAAAGCCATGACCGGGAATAGAAGGGATCACAACGTCGAACGAGTCTTCGGCACGCCCGCCGTACGCGGTCGGATCGGTCAGTGGGCCGATAGTCTTGAGAAACTCGAACTGTGAACCCGGCCAACCATGGGTAAGGATCAGCGGCATGGCGTTGGGGTTGCGCGAGCGTACATGAATGAACTGAATGTCGACCCCATCGATGGTGGTGATAAACTCGGGCAAGGCATTGAGCTTGGCCTCGGCTTTGCGCCAGTCGTAACCGCTGCCCCAGTACTTCACCAGCTCTTGCACTTGGGCCAGTTGCACACCTTGAGACACATCACTGACGGTTTCTTTATCCGGCCACCGCGCATCGACAATGCGTTTGCGCAGATCAGCCAACTTCGCTTCATCAACGTGAACGCGATACGGACGAATGGCCTCCGATTGAGCTGGTACCGTACTGGAGGATGGGTTGTCGACCACCGCAGTGGCCGCCCATGCACCATTGCTTCCAGCCAGCAGTGCGAGACCGAGCACACTGCCGATGGCGGATGAAGCCAGGCAACGCTGCCAGGCGGAAGAGGACGAAGCTGCGGGCATGATGAATCTCCTTGAGTAAATGGCCGACAGGCCTGGCGATCGTTGCCGGGACAAATCACTGGCGATGGCACGCCGTCCCGCGCGTTGGCCGCTACCGCGCCAAGGGCTAGGCGTGGCATACGCTGGGCGATGCTGGGGGTTGCGGCTCATGACACTGTCTCCAACGTCGAATGACCCGAGACGGCGGGGGCGGTCTCGATGGGTTCATTTGACGCCGGTGAGGTATCCCGGATATGTCACGGACGGGCCTGAAAGAAACAGTCCGTATCGACAGGGGGGCTGGATACAAAGAGATACATTTGTGCGGGAAAAGCTCGGTCTGCCGAGCAGACCGAGCGGTGAGATGCGATCATGGTTCACATCAATGTTGCCTCATCCACCGCTATCGCGAGCAGGCTCGCTCCCACAGGGATTTGTGGTGAGCGCTGGATTTTCGACCCGAGAACCAGTGTGAAAGCCGAGCTCGACTCAGGCCGCCCCGCCCTTGCCGTGAAACGCCTGCCCCAACACCGCCAAGCGCTCCGCCAACGGCGGCAAGCACTGACTGCTGCGAGTCAGGATGCCAATGTTGTCCGCATTGCGCTCAGCCACGGCCTGCACGCTTTGCAGGCGCTGGTTGATGCCCATCGATGCCTTGGATTGTTCCTGGGTGGTGCTGGCGATCAGGTCGTTGAAATGGTTGATCACGGCAATGTCTTCGACGACGGCGTGCAACAGTTGCGAAGCCAGTTGGCTGGCGGACACGCAGCGCTCCACCCCGTCGCGGCTGTCTTGCATCGCGACGGCGGCCTGGCGGCTGCCTTGCTGCAGTTTGGCGATGATCTGCTGGATCTCGGTGGTAGACGCCGAGGTCTTTTGTGACAGGGTGCGGACCTCGTCGGCCACCACCGCGAACCCACGGCCCTGTTCGCCAGCCCGGGCCGCCTCAATGGCGGCGTTGAGGGCCAGCAGGTTGGTCTGCTCGGCAATGCCGTTGATCACATCCAGCACCTGACCGATCTGCTGTGCCTGCTCGGCCAAGACCTGCACGGTTTCGTTGGTCAGGTTGATACGCCCTGCCAGCTCGACAATCTCTTCTCGGGTCTGGTCAACCGTGCTGCGCCCGAGGGTGACCTGCTCGTTGGCCTGGCCGGCACGCTGCAGGGTCTGGTCGACATGGCCGGCAATGTTTTCCATGGCTTGGACCAGATGGCCGATCGCACCGCTCATCTGTGCCACTTCATCCAGTTGGTGACGGGCACCGGTTTCCAGGGTCTGGCCTACCTGGGACAGGTCCTGGCCCAGGTCCGAAAGGTTGCGGGTGTCGCGTACCACGCCGTCCACCAGTTGAGTGACCTGCTGGAGGAAATGATCGAAACGCTCACTCGAAGAGACCTTGACGCCATCGCTGTGCTGCCTGCCGGTGTCGTTGCTCAGTTGGGCGGCCGCCGCCAGCACCTTGTCGAGCACCTCCTGGTTTTCCGTGGCGTCGGCCAGGCTCTGGTTCGCCAGGTAAATCAGGATCACGCTTTCCACCACCACGTAGAACGCGTGGAGAAAGACCATCGACCAGCCACCGTGGCTACCCATGACGAACACTGGATAACCCTGGTGTTGAAGCCAGTGAAACCCCAGGTGATGAACAGCGATGGTGGCGGCGGCGACGACAATCGGCAGCCAGTCACGGTAAAACGTCAGCACGGCCAGTAGCACAAAGATCCCGAAGTGGAATTCGATCACGCCGTGGGTCTGGTTGATGTGCAGTGCCGCCATGACCATCAGCGCGACCGCGATGACACAGCGCATGGCCCGGGTGCCGGCCAAAACGCGATAAAGCGCGGTGCTCGCCACGCAGGTGGTCGCCCCCACCAGTAGCGCCTGGGTGAACGTCGAATGCAGGAATGCCAGGCTCAGGGAATACAGCAGCGTGAGCCAAAGCAGCCCCAGCATGATGCGGTCGGCTTTACGGTGGTGATCGTGAAAGCGCACGGGCAAAGTCATGGGGGTCGTCCTTTTCAAAGACTTGTAGGTCCGTTACCAAAATGGCGTAAACGGCTTAGCGGCGTGTCGAGTGAGAATTTTAACTGATTATCATCAATTAGTAGCACTACGCCACCAAGCTTTTCTCGGCGGTCTTTGCTTTATGATGTTCGCCATCTCATGACAGACTGATGGAACCCCCATGACTTTCGATTTCGACACCGTATTGGAGCGCCACGGCACCGGCAGTACCAAATGGAGCCGCTACCCGGCCGATGTGTTGCCAATGTGGGTGGCCGACATGGACTTCCCCGCCCCGCCGGTGGTCATCGACGCGCTGCACAAGCGCCTCGAACATCCGATGCTGGGCTACAGCGTCGCCCAGGACAATCTGCGTGCGGCCATCGTCGCCGATCTTTGGGACAAATACGCGTGGCGCGTCGAGCCCCAGCAGATCGTGTTCCTGCCCGGTGTCGAGCCGGGTTTCAACATGGCGCTGCACGCCTTGGTGGCCCCCCAGCAGAACGTCGTGGTGCAGGTGCCCAACTACCCGCCGCTGCGCCACGCCCCCGATCATTGGCAGTTGAATAAAGTGGAGTTGCCGTTCACCCCGGTCAACGGTGAGTTCCATACGCCGTTGGCGGCATTGCGCGAGGCGTTGCAGGGTGGCGGCGCGCTGTTGCTGAGCAATCCCCACAACCCGCTGGGCAAAGTGTTCGAGCGCGAAGAACTCAAGGCCGTGGCCGACATTTGCCTGGCGCAGGACGCCTGGATCATCTCCGATGAAATCCATGCCGAACTGTGTTTCGACGGCCGCGTGCACATTCCGACCGCCTCCCTCAGCCCGGAGATTGCCGAGCGCACCATCACGTTGATGTCGGCCAGCAAGGCCTACAACATCGCTGGGCTGAAAACATCGTTCGCCATTATCCAGAACGCCAAGCTGCGCGAGCGGGTCAACAGTGCCCGGGCCGGCATGGTCGACAGCGTCAATGCCCTGGGCCTGGAAGCGACCCGTGCGGCCTATAGCGAAGCAGGTCCGTGGCTCGAGGCCTTGAAGGCGTACCTGCAAGCCAACCGCGATTACCTGGTAGAGGCGGTGAACACTCGCCTGCCGGGCGTCACCATGACTGTGCCCCAAGGCACTTACCTGGCCTGGTTGGATTGCTCCGGATTGGGGCTGGATGACCCTCAAGGGTTCTTCTTGAAAGAAGCCAAGGTCGGGCTGAGTGCCGGGCTGGATTTTGCTGACGATGCCGGGCAGTTCGTGCGCCTGAACTTCGGCTGCCCGCGGGCATTGCTGGAGGAAGGCATCGCACGGATGGAGCGCAGCCTGAAAGCCAGGGGCTGATCCAGCAGGCGAAGCAATCCCTTGTGGCGAGGGAGCTTGCTCCCGCTGGGGCGCGGAGCGGCCCCTAACTAGCAGAGCACCCAGTATTGGTGAAATCTGAGGGCTGCTCCGCAGCCCAGCGGGAGCAAGCTCCCTCTCCACACAAGTGCCCTTGCCACAAGGGTTTATGCGTTATTCATGCATATCCGGCGCATAGACAAAACACAGCTTGTTCCCCTCCGGATCACGGCAATACGCCCCGAAATAACCTTCGCAATACTGCGGCCTCGGACCGGGTGGGCCTTCGTCAGTACCGCCCATCGCCATCGCCTTCTCCCAGGCGGCGCGGACGGTTTGTGGGGAGTCGGCGGCGAAGCTTACTTGCATGCCATTGCCCCAGGTCGCGGGCAGCCCGTTGAAAGGCAACTGGACAAAAACCTGCGGCCAATACTTGCCGGGCTGACGCCAACCCTCCCCCGGCGGGCCCGAATCGTTTTCGCCCTCGATACGCTCCAGCCCCAGGCAGCCGAGGACGGCGTCATAAAAAGCGACCATCTTCGGCAGGTCGCGCGCACCGATCTGTATATGGCTGAACATTATCCTGCTCCTTTCGACACCGGTACTGACGTTGGAGAATACCGGCTCGCCCATATTCGCCACAGCCGACGATTCACCGACGAAACGACCTGCCGTGACGCTCATCGACTGGCAGGGTAATCCGACCGAACTCTGCCGGAAAACCCAAAGTCCACCCTCCATCACAACCACATCCAGCCTGGAGAATGACGATGGTCGACTACCCTTTCCCACCTTTCCCGAAACAAAGCCAGCCGGTGCCCGGCACCCAGCGCAACATGGACCCTTACCCGGATTGCGGCGAACAGAGCTACACCGGCTCCGGACGACTGGCGAACAAGATCGCCCTGATCACCGGCGCCGACAGCGGCATCGGTCGCGCCGTCGCCATTGCCTTCGCCCGTGAAGGCGCGGACGTGGCGATTGCCTACCTGGACGAGCATGAAGACGCCCAGGAAACCGCGCGCTGGGTCGAGCAGGCCGGACGCCAATGCCTGCTGTTGCCCGGTGACCTGGCGGACAAAGGCCTGTGCCGCAAAATCGTCGATGAGACTGTCGCCCGCTTCGGGCATATCGACGTTCTGGTCAACAACGCCGCGTTCCAGATGACTCACGAAAGCCTCGAGGAGATTCCCGACGAAGAATGGGTGCGTACCTTCGATATCAATATCACGGCGATGTTCAGGATCTGCCAGGCCGCCGTGCCGCACATGAAACCGGGCGGCTCGATCATCAACACCAGCTCGGTCAACTCCGACATGCCCAAGCCGACGCTGCTGGCGTATGCCACCACCAAGGGCGCCATCGCCAACTTCACCGGCGGCCTGGCGCAACTGCTCGGCCCCAAGGGCATCCGCGTGAACAGCGTGGCGCCGGGACCGATCTGGACGCCGCTGATCGTGGCGACCATGCCCGAGGAAGAAGTGCAGAATTTCGGTTCCCAGACACCCCTTGGCCGCCCTGGCCAGCCGGTTGAGGTGGCGCCGATCTACGTGCTGTTGGCCTCGGATGAAGGCAGCTACATTTCCGGGGCCCGTTATGGGGTTACCGGGGGCAAGCCGATGTTGTGATCAAGGCGGCTGAGCCTGTTTTTTGTGGCGAGGGGATAAATCCCCTCGCCACAATGAAGTTCGCCAGCACTCGGGGTTACTCCTTGGCAATCACCGAAATCTTCCCATTGCGCTCGATGATCGCAAACTTGATCTGTTCCAGGCTCTCGATGCCCTGGCTCGAGCGCGCCGCTTCCATGATGTCCGCCTCCACCAACCGCGCATGACGCATCCGGCCGCGCAGGATTCGGCCGTCCTCGACGATGATGGTCGGGCCACCGTCGATCAGCCGCGACACCCATTGGGAGCGCAGTTTGAGCAACGAGAAGCCGACATCAATGGCAATCAGTGTCACGATCACCATCAGCGCGTTGGTCATCGAGAAATCATCCCCCAACAGCGCCTGTTGAGTGGCTTCGCCGATGATCATCAACAACACGAAATCAAAAGTGGTGAGTTCTGCCAGTGAACGTCGCCCGGCGATCTTGAACAACACCATCAATGCGGCATACATCACCGCGGCTCGCAGCACCGAATCCATAGGTCACCTAAGGAAGAATGAATTGGTTGAAACTGACCACGGCACCGCCGGCGGTTGCGATGCGGCTGTGATAGGTCCCGAAGCCTTCGCCGAGCAATGACAGATGCAGGCTGGCCTGCCCCTGTTTATCCGCTTGGACCCAAAGCGTCATGCCCTGCCCCGCGCCCGCCGAGCGCAGCGGTGGAGGTTGCAACGCCTGCACCTCGAACCCTTCCAGCCAGTTGCCACCCAACTCGACTTCCAGCACGGCGTTGGGTTGGCCCTTGAGACGGATGACCACGGCGTTGCTGGAGCCGTTGCGGTGGAAAGCCTCATATTCGACGCTCAGGCTACCGTCGCTGCTGTGCAGCTCCCGGCTGCTCAACGGGCCACGGGAAAACAGCCCCAGCAAGGTCAGGATCACCAGCAGCACCAGCACGTACCAGCCGACTCGCTCGAAACGCCAGACCTTGTGTTGGAACGCCATGTCCTCGCGTACCGGAAACTGGCGGCTACGGTGGTCGTCCTGCTCGTATGGATCGCTCATGGTCCGTCCCCTATCGCCGCTCGCCGACCACGGCACGCTGGTGAAAGCTGGGCAATTGCTGCAACGCGTATTCGGCGGCCCACAATTGCACCTGGCCACGACTGCCGAAGAACCGGACGCAGCGACTGAACAAGGCTCGCTGGCCGTTGACATCGAACGCCCAGGCAAAGCAGACGGTACCGGCGGGTATTCCGTCCTTGTCGTCTGGCCCGAGCAGGCCGGTGGTCGCCACCGCCACGTTGGCATCGGCATCGTGCAAGGCGCCGAGGGCCATTTCCTCAGCGACTTCTCGGCTGGTGAGATTGAAGGTCTCGATGGTGCGTGGACTGACACCGAGCAAGCGCTGCTTGGCTTCCGGGGAATACACCACATAGCCGCTTTCGATCAGTGAGCCGCTGCCGGGCACCTCGGCCAGCAACGTGACGATCTGCCCGGCCGTGCAGGATTCGGCCGTGGTCAGGCGCAGGTCATGATCACGTAAATAATCAACCAGGGTTTGGGCAACAGTCATGGCAGGCGGTCCTTCAGGGATGCTGATGGGTTGACCCCTGCCATTGTGTTTCATTCCCTTTATCGCGCCTCAGTGTTGGGCCAGCCAACAAAGGGGCGGCAAATAAATGAAACCCCTGTCTCTTGCTGTACCTCAAATCTACATGGGCCTCATGCGGGGCCGTCCTGATCAGGAGGTCGTCATGTCTGCACCTTTCGTCAAACTGTTCACGCACCCCGAATTTGCCTGGGCCGACATCCGCGAGCAGGAACAGGCGCATCCGCTTCATTATCTGGTTCACTTGCTGTTGCTCGCATTGATTCCGGTGGTGTGCCTGTTCATCGGCACCACTTGGACCGGCTGGAGCCTGGCTGAAAACGAAACGGTACGGCTCAGCCGCGCCAGCGCGCTGCAATTGTGCGTGCTGCTGTACCTGACCATCGTAGTTGGCGTCACATTGATGGGACTGTTCATTCGCTGGATGTCCCGAACCTTCGAGGTGCGCCCAACGGTCAACCAATGCATCGGTTTCGCCGCCTACACCGCCACGCCGTACTTCCTCGCCGGGATCTTCGGGCTTTATCCGAGTCGCTGGTTGGCGGTCACGGCCTTGTTGCTGGCATCGGCCTACTCGACATTCCTGCTGTTTGTCGGCCTGCCCAAGTTCATGGGACTCAAGAAAGAACAGGGCGTGCTGTACTCGGCGAGTGTCTGGGGCGTTGGCTTGCTGGTGCTGGTAACGATTCTGGTGGAAATGATCTTGCTGTGGTTCAACTACCTGCAGCCGGAATATCTGCGTGTTCCGGTGGGCTGAGCGTGCGGCATCATTTGTGGGAGCGGGCTTGCTCGCGAAGGCGGCATTACAGTCGACAATGATGTTGAATGTGCTGGCCTCTTCGCGAGCAAGCCCGCTCCCACAGAAGAAACGCGTTCACCCACGATCAGGTCGGCTGCGCAACCCTAAGTAGCCGTCACCGCAGCAACGGATAGATGCACCACCACCCAAACACCTTACGCCTTCCTCATGCCGATACGCCGACGCATCTCAGCCGTAATACTCTGCCGAGTCTTCTTCAGACCAGCCCAAGGCTCATGCCCCACCTGCGCCAAACGCTCATGAACATTGTGCACATTCCACAGATTCGCCCCCTTGAGCTCAGCCACCTCCTCACGAAAGATCGGCACTGAAACCGGCAACCCTTCCCGAGTCCGGGCGGCGTAGGCGCAGATGGTAGTGGCGCCCAACCCATTACGCAGGTAATCGATGAAGATCCGCCCTACCCGGTTCTTCGGCCCGGACACCGCCGAAAAACGGTCCGGCAGCAGCTTGGCCATATGACTGACAATCGCATGACTAAAGCCCTTGACCTCATCCCAGCCCAGTTTGCGTGTCAACGGCACCACCACATGAATGCCCTTGCCGCCACTGGTCTTGAGGAACGCCTTGAGCCCCAGTTCATCGAGCACCGATAACGTGAGCTGCGTCGCCTCGACCATGCTTTTCCAGGGCAATGCCGGGTCCGGGTCAAGGTCGAGGACGAAGCGGTCGGGCTTGTCCAGGTCGACGGAGGTGGCATTCCAGGTGTGCAGTTCCACCGTGCTCATCTGCACCGCGCCAATCAGCGCCTCGGCGTTGTTGATGATCATCACCGGCTGCCCGGTCAGTTCCTTGTCCAGGCTGACGATGCCGGGAATCGCCAGGCGCTCGGAGTTCTTCTGGAAAAACAGCTCACCGGCGATGCCTTCCGGCGCCCGGACCAGGGCAACCGGGCGATCCTTCAGTTCCGGCAGGATGAATTCGGCAACGCTGGCGTAGTACTCGGCCAACTGCAGTTTGGTGGTGCCGCTGCTGGCGTCGATGACCCGCTCCGGATGGGTGATGCGGACCTTGCCGTTCATGGCCGGCGCCTTGGCTTTTGTCTGGGACTTTGCCTTGTCCTTGCTCTTGTCCGGTTTCGCGTCAGGTTCATCCTTGCTGCTGGTTTTCTTCGTCGCAGTGGTTTTTTTCACGGGTTTGGCAAGCTCCTGGGTGATGGCCTTGGCCGGCTTGTCGTTGCGCAAGCCATGGAAGACCGCATGGCGCACCGAGCCTTCCTTGGTCATTTCGGCAAAGGCCACTTCGGCCAGCAGCGTCGGTTCGAGCCAGTGCACGCCCTTGGCTTCGTAGCCGGTGGGCGGGTTCACCACGGCGGCCTTTTTCGTCTCCAGGGGCAGCAGTTGCTGGTAGATGCTCTTGAGGGTAGTTTCGTTGAAACCGGTGCCGACCTTGCCGGCGTAACGCAATTGGCCGCTGTCAGCGTCATGCAGCCCCAGCAGCAAGGCACCGAAGGCACTGCGGGCACCTTTGGGATCGCTGAAACCCACTACCACGAATTCCTGGCGATTCTTGCATTTGAGCTTGATCCAATCGTTGCTGCGCCTGGACACATAGGCGCTGCCGACGCGCTTGCCGATCAGCCCTTCCATCTGCATCTGGCAGGCACTGTTGAGCAGCGCTTCAGGGGGGTCCTCAAAGGCATCGGAAAACCGCAACAAGGGGCTTTGATTGGGTTCCAGCACGGCGGCCAATGCCACCCGGCGTTCTTGCACCGGCACTTTGCGCAAATCCATGCCGTTGAGATAAGGCATATCGAACAGGTAATAGGCAATCTTGCCACTGCTGCCGACCTCAAAGGCGTTTTGCAAGGCCTGGAAGTCCGGCACGCCCTGATCGTTGGCGACCACCATTTCACCGTCGAGCCAGGCCGATTCCAACCCCAGCGCAGCCAAGGCCTCGGCCTGCTTTGGCAACTTGTGGGTCCAGTCATGGCCGTTGCGGGTCAGCAGCCTGACGTCGCCGTTTTCGATCCGCGCCATGACCCGGTAACCGTCGAACTTGATCTCATAAAGCCAATCGCCGTCGGGTGCGCTGTCCACCAACGTCGCCAGTTCCGGTTTGAGGGTTTCCGGCAGCGGCCCAGCGACCGCACCGCTGAGGGTGGTTTTCGAGGTGCGTTTCGGCGATTTCGGCTGGGCGGCTTTTTCCGGTTGCTTCACCGCTTTCGCCGCGGCGGCCTTGCCTCGACGCTTGGGCACAAGGGTGCGATCGCTGAGCACACTGTCCGGCTCGGCTTCGACCACGTCGTATTCGCTTTCGGCACGGGCGGCCTGGTCCTGATGCTTGATCAGGAACCACTGTTCCTGCTTGCCAGGCATGTGAGTGCGCACCAGGTTCCACAAGCCGCTGAGTTTTTCGCCTTGCAGCTCGAACTTGAGCCGGCCTTTTTCATAGGCCTCGTGGGGATCTCCCTGGGGAATCCAGACACCCCGGTCCCAGACGATCACGTCACCGGCACCGTAGTGGCCTTCGGGGATGCTGCCCTCGAACGTCGCGTAGTCCAACGGATGGTCTTCGACATGCACCGCCAGGCGCTTGGCTTTCGGGTCCAGGGAGGGTCCCTTGGGCACCGCCCAGCTCTTGAGCGCGCCGTCCAGCTCCAGCCGGAAGTCGTAATGCAATCGCGAGGCATCGTGCTTTTGAATGCAGAACTGCAAGGCGTGGGCGGTCTTTGGCGATCTGCGCGAACGTTTCGCCGCCGGCTCCGGGGTGGCGGCGAAATCTCGCATGCGGTTGTAGTCATCCAGGGTCTTGCTGCTCATGGACCACCTGCCACCTGTTGCAAGGCTGGGTCGGCGACCGGCATCCCGGCGGTTTCCGCGAGCAATTGATCGACCACGCGGCTCAAGGCCTGTTCGACCGAATCGCCCAGCAGCAGGCCTTGTTCGTAGAGCACGATTTGCCGATCGGCGCTGGTGCCTTCCTGCACGATCCGCCGGGCCTGCTTGAACACGTCCTGGACGCCCAGTTGGGCCGCGGTTTCACCGAAGGTCTGCTCCGCCAGGGTCAGCCATTCACCGATCAGCATCGGTTGGTCCTGCCCCTCGACGATAAACTCCGCGAGAATCCCGTGGCGCTTGGCCCGCCAGCGGTTTTCCTTGAGGATCCACTGGGACATCTGGCTGTAGTGGGCGCCGGGCCGGCGCTGCGCGACGGCATGGGCCACCATCAGGCGAAACAGCGAGACCAGGCAAAGGACGTCCTCTGCCCGAGGGCAGGCATCGCAGATGCGCAGCTCCAGCGTGGGATAACGTGACGAAGGCCGTATCACCCACCAGCAATCGCTGGCCTGGCGAATGGACCCGGTGCGCATGAGCATGTCGACGTAGCCGGCGAACGCCGACTCATCTTCGAAGTACTCCGGCACGCCCATGCGCGGCCATTCATCGCAGGCCACTTGTCGATAGCTGCTGAAGCCGCTGTAGCCACCGTTCCAGAACGGCGATGACGCGCTCAGGGCCAGGAACATCGGCAACCAGGGCAGGATTTCATTCATGACCCGCACCCGATCCTGGGTGGCCGGGACTTCCACGTGTACATGCAGGCCCGAGAGCACGCTACGCCGCGCCACCCGCTGATAATCATCGAACAGTTGCTGGAAATGCAGCTCATCGGTGGGTTGCAGCACCGGGGTAGCCATTGGGTGTGAACCGGCACTGAGCAGGCCCAGGCCATAGGGCGCCAGCCGCTGGTTCAGGCCCGTACGCACCTGGCTCAGGTAGTCGGCGGCCTCGGGCAGGCTGCGAAAGATGGGCGAGGCCATCTCCACCTGGCATTGAAACATTTCATGGGCGAAATGCTTGCCCAGCTCGGCCTGGCACGCGGCGACAGCCTCCGCGGGTGGCTCACCCGGCATGCACCGGGTGTTCAGGTCGGTGATGAAATACTCCTCTTCAACGCCGAACTTCATGCGTCTGTTCATCGATAGTCCCTCCGATAACCCCGCCGAGACCTGCGCCAATGCGGGTTACAACCAACGCCACCACGGCGATCCTTTCCACGTCCTGATAACCCGGCGTGAGCAGCTCTTCACCGAACACATCCGGGTCCAATTCCTTGTAGGTCCAGCCGAAATCCGCCGAGTCACGCCATTGCCCCAGCGCTTCGAGGAACGGGTCGCGCCCGTCCACCATGGCCACGCCGGTGTAGAGCACCAGCGAGCCGCCCGGTGTGAGCCGGGGCAAGGCCTGCTCGACGATGCGCAGCGACAGCCCGGCGCCCAGTGTGCCGCCGCCATGGCGATAGGCGCGCTCGGAGGGGTCGGCCATGTACGGCGGGTTGGCGACGATCAGGTCGAACTGGCCTGGCACATCCTGCAGCACGTCGCTGCGGGCGACCTCGACGTTGGCCACCTCCGCCAGCGCGGCGTTCACGGCGCTCAGGCGCAGGGCTTGGGGGTTGATGTCCACGGCCAGCACTTGCGCTTCACGGCGGGCGCGGGCAATCACGATGGCGCCGACACCGGCGCCACAACCGATGTCCACGGCGCGCTGCACGGCCGTGAAGTTCTGTTGTAGATGAGTATGGATCAGTTGGGCGAAACGGTAGCTGTCAGGGCCGAAGAACACCGCGTCGGTGGCTTGCGTGGGGAACTGCGAATGGGCAAACAGCAAGCCATCCAGGCTCGACCAGCGCACCCGGCTACGCAACAAGCCGTCGTGTGCTTCCAGCACCTGGGCGTCTTGCAGTTGCCGCTGTTCGTCGGTGCTGATCAGCCCCGGCGCAAACGGCCGTGACCAGCCAAATACGTCCCGCAAGGTCTTGGCGCGCTCATTGCCGGGTCGCTGGTTGACCCGTTCATGGGTCAACGGCGTCGGGGTGATGAAACGATAGCCGTCGGCTTGCAGGCGTCGGCCCAGTTGCAACAGCGCAAGGTCCAGCTCGGACAGGCGTTCTTCTTCATTCATGCAGGGCTCCCTAGCGAAGTGCGGATTTGAGTTCGATGAACCGGCGCGTCGCCAGCAGCCCGGCCGGGTGGCTGTGGCAGCGGGCGCAGAGCCAGGGCATCAGGACTTGCATCTGCTCGTCCGGCGTGCGGCCTTGCAGCGCCTGTTGCAGGCTTTGCACATCGGGATCGTCCATCGGCGTGGCGGCCTCGCAAGCGGCAACCGGACTACGCCGCACGCCAGACTTCGTGCCCTCGTCCAGCCAGTCACCGGCAATCCAATCGTGCAGCAGCTGTTTTTCGTAGGGGCTGAACACCCCGAACATGGCCGCCCCTGCGCCATCGATCAATGTCCAGAAGCGGCTGTTTTGCGGGTCTTCATGGCGCTTGATCCAGCCTTTGTTCTGCATGGCCGCCAGGAACCCTTCCAACTGACCCGGCGCCGCGAGCCACTGGTTGACGGTCTTGCCTTCGAACTTGCAGTAATCGGAATGCATGTGCTGGCCGAACGGGCGTTTGCGTTCGAGCATGTCCAGCACTTCGCGATCCAGGTCGAACGAGCCGATGATGGCCCGGCTGCCCTGTCCCAGGTCATTGAGGCGATAGCCCAACGTGACCCGCTGCCAGAAGGCCTCACGGTCCGCTTCCATCGGCATCAGTTGCAGCAGTGCTTGCACGGCCTTGTGGGCGTGGCCGGTGCTGGCGTTGTCGATGGTGACGTGGAGGGTGAAATAGTATGGATCGATGTCCAGTTCGCTCAGCTCATAGGCACTGATCAACAGATGCAGGGGCAATTGTTCATAGCCCAGGTTGTAGCCGATAACCTCCGGCAAGTACTCGTCGCCAGCATAGCCCAGGGCCAGTTGCACAGCGCCTTGCAGATAAAGGTCGTCGTCGATGTCCGGGGCGTCCACCAAGTCGTATTCGGCGAGCAACTTGCGATAAAGCACCACATGGTTCTGCGCGGGATGACCGTCCCCCAGTTCTTCCAGGTAGGTGCACAGCAACCCTTCGAAACGGTGGTCGTGCCAGTGCTTGACCACGCCATACAGCCAGGCGCCGTCGACCCTTTTGGTCGGGGCTACCGCCTGGAGGAAGTACAGCGCGTGGGCTTTGCTGCGGAAGAACTCCCGCGGGCCGCCGGTTTTGCGCCGTTGCAGATAGTCAGCGTATTGCCGGGCCACGCCGGCGCTGTGTTGTTCGACCCAGGCCTGTAGCGCCGAGGGGTCAGCAGGCATCTCCTGGGGGAGCGCCTCAGCCTTCGTGAGGCATTGCTGGAGGAACGCTTGGGCGACGTCTTGCTTGTCAGCGTCGTCGGGGCCCTGGAACAGCCGTTCATAGCATTGGCGCACCTGCCCGTTATGGATAACAGGGTGCACGGTGGCCGGCTGGGATTGGAGGGGTGTCAGCGCAGTCATAAGGGCCTCTCGGGTTCTTGGCGGACGCTGAATCAGAACGTCTCTTCTGTTGCAGAGCGCCAGGAACGGCGAAAAATTCCGTTGGATTGAATGGCAGGCGGATAAACGGGAGTCTGCTGCATTGGTGGGAACCCTCGCTTCGCTCTGGGCCTCGAATGAGTGACAAGTGCACCAATACCAGCAAGTGAACACCTTGTGACGAGGGGGTTTATCTGTGGGAGCAAGGCTTGCCCGCGATAAAAACACCGCGGTCTCTCTGGGACCGAGGCGCCTGCATCGCGAGCAAGCTTTGCTCCCACAGCGAGGCGGTGCGACGTTTCGCTAAATCCCCTCGCCACACAATTGTGCTTGGCGGTCATGCAAAGTGTTGCGCATCCAAGGAGCAACGATGACGTTCACAGTATGGGTAGCGGTACTCGGCGCGGTGTTGCTGACCCTGGCCCTGACCTCCTCTTATCTGCGCTGGATGCCGGTCACCACCTCAGCGATGTGCCTGGTGCTGGGCGTCGCCATCGGGCCGCTGGGGTTGGACGTACTGAAACTGGACGTCAGTGACTCGTCGGTCTGGATGGAACACCTCACGGAAGTCGCGGTGGTGTTTTCGCTGTTCGTCAGCGGCCTCAAGTTGCGCCTGCCTCTCAAGGACCGCACCTGGCGCGTGGCCTATGGGCTGGCCGGGCCGGTGATGATCCTGTGCATCGCCGGCCTGTGCCTGGCGTTGCACTATCTGTTGGGCCTGAGTTGGGGCGTGTCGATGCTGATTGGCGCGATACTGGCGCCCACCGACCCGGTGTTGGCGGCGCTGGTGCAGGTCAATGATGCGCGGGATGACGACCGGGTACGGTTCGGCCTGTCGGGTGAAGCGGGACTGAACGACGGCACGGCGTTTCCCTTTGTGATCCTGGGCCTGTTGATGCTGCGTGAAGACGGCAGCGGTTTTTTCGGTGAATGGCTGCTGCGCGACGTCCTGTGGGCCGTGCCAGCCGGGTTGTTGGTCGGTTACTGGATGGGCCGCGGAATTGGCAAGCTGACCTTGTCGATGCGCATCAGGAATGCCGACAGCACCCTGTCCCCCAACGATTACCTGGCCCTGGCGCTGATTGCCCTGGCCTACGTCGTGGCCGAGTGGATCCAGGGTTACGGTTTTCTCTCGGTGTTCGCCGCCGGCCTGGGCCTGCGCCAGGCCGAGGTCAAGTCCACCGATGAAGCGGCACCGCCGGCGGAACACCTGGTGCAACCGGTGGTGGGCCACGAAACCGTCGATCCCCAAGAGGCTGTTCTGGGCGATACCGAGGCGCTGGACGATGGTCAATTGGCCGCCGGAGTCATGATGAGCGACATGCTGGCGTTCGGCAGCTTGGTGGAGCGGTCGATGGAGGTGTTCCTGGTGACCCTGCTGGGGGTCGTGCTGGCCAACCATTGGGACTGGCGGGCCTTGGTAATCGGTGCCCTGCTGTTTCTCGTGATTCGCCCGCTGAGTGTGCTGGTGGTGCCCTGGGGGCGATTGCTCGACGGACCGCAACGGCTGCTGATCGGCTGGTTTGGTATTCGCGGGATCGGCAGCCTGTTTTATCTGTTCTTCGCCTTGAACCATGACCTGCCGCCAGAGGTGGCGCAACTGTGCATCAACCTCACCCTGTCGGTGGTGGCCTTGAGCATTCTGGTTCATGGCGTCACCACACAGCCCACGTTGGCATGGTACGAGCGCCGTAAGCATCCGGATTAAGGCACTGTGGCAGGAGATGAACGCTGTTGTGGCGAGGGGATTTATCCCCGCTGGGGCGCGAAGCGGCCCATGGCGCTGACGCTTCGGTGTATCAGATGAATGAGGGGGCCGCTTCGCAGCCCAGCGGGGATAAATCCCCTCGCCACAATGATGTCCCACTTCAAAGCGTGTGTCTCAACCGCCAGGATCGCTCACTTGGATAAAGATCGAATACACCCCCAGCAGCACCCAGAACGTGGCGAAGATCCAGGGTGTACGCAGCGAGAACAGCAACGACTTGCGGTAGCCCTTGTGGGTCGACTCCCGTTTGCTGAACAGCGGCGATTCGTCGTAGGCCAGGCCCATCAAGGGTTCGGCGCGCAATAACTCGCTCTGTTTGAAATGCCAATGATCAATGATTTCGTAGGCCGCCTTGATCCCCGGCCAGGCGTTGAGCGAACTCAGGAATCCCAGCAAGGCCAGGAATGGCGGCACGATCAGCGTGAACAACTTGCCCCACTCCGGGTTCAGGTTGGCCATGCATGAGGCAAAGGCGATCACCAGGAACGATTGGGCGGCCAGGTAAGCATCGGTTCGATTGGCCAGGATACTGGTTTCGTACTGGATCTCCCGGCGATAGAAATCCAATCGCTCCTTGGGCGAGCCAAACAATTTGGCATTGTGTTCTGTCAGTTCTTCGTCCGGGGTCGGCCCGGTGAGTATTCTGGGCATTGCGCAGGCGTGCCTCGGTGATGATTCGAACTCATTAGAAGAACCCGATGCGCGGCAAGTTCAAGCCAATGGACCGCAGGTGCAGTGAAGTCCGAGGAAACGCTGCCCCACCGTCAGGGTCTCTAGGATGTAAGGGCAAGAGGACGGTTATGTGGATTATCTTGGATGGGTGCAATGGCCGGCGATGGTCGTCACGGTGCTGGCGGCCTGGTTGATCGGCTCACGCCAACCCCGACGCAGGGTGGCGGGGTTCAGTTGTTTTATCGCGAGCAACATTTTGTGGGTGGTCTGGGGGCTGCATACCCACGCCTATGCATTGATCGTGTTGCAGTTCTGCTTGTGTGCGATGAATTTGCGGGGGTTCAAAAAGAACACTGAATAAGCCCATTCCTTTGCGGGCAGGCATATACCCCTGTGGCCAGGGGAGCTGCATTCAACCTGGGATCCGTATCTATTTCATCGTCTGCCCAATGATCTGCATCAGGTCAATTTGCTTGAACGGTTTGATCAATCGAGGCAGTTGCGTGGCGAACCCTTCCAAGCGTTCGGCATAACCGGTGGCCAGGATGATGGGCAGGCTCGGTTGGCGGTCGCGCAACAATTTCGCCAACTGCGCGCCGTCCATCTGCGGCATGGCCATGTCGGTGATCACCAGGTCGATGTCCTGGTTGCGCTCGTGCAGTTCCAGTGCCTGAGCCCCCGATGGCGCACAAAGGACGCGGTGCCCCAGGTCTTCGATCAGCAGTCGCGTGCTGGTCAGCACCAGGCTGTCATCGTCGACCACCAGCACTTTCAACTCATGGACCGGCAGCGCCGCCGCCTCGATTGCCGCCTTGCCAACCGCCGGATCGTCAGCCACAGGCAACCACAACTCGGCAGTGGTACCGAGGCCTTTCTGGCTCTTGAGCATCAGTCGGCCGCCCAGCTGTTCCGCCAGGCCATGCACCATGGACAGTCCCAGGCCCGTGCCCTTGCCAACGCCCTTGGTGGTGAAGAACGGGTCCACGGCCGAGGCCAGCGTGACGTCGTCCATGCCCTCGCCTTCATCGGTAATCGTCAGGCAAATGTAGCGTCCGGTAGCCATCGACTTGTCCAGCCCGGCATCAGATCCTTGCCGCTCATCGGCGGCAATGATGATCTGGCCCCCATGGGGCATGGCGTCCCGGGCATTGGTCGCCAGGTTGAGAATCGCCAGTTCCAGTTGGTTGACATCGGCCAGCACCGGCGACAGCGCCTCGGCGAAACGGGTCTGGATGTGTATCGACGGGCCCAGGGAGCTTTGCAGCAGGCCGCTGATACCCTGCACCAGGGTCGACAGCTCGACCGATTCATAGGTCAGTTTCTGCCGGCGGGCAAACGCCAGCATACGTTGGGTCAGCGAAACACCGCGCAGCGCGCCTTGGGTCGCGTTATCCAGCAGTTGGGTGAGCTTCGGATCGCCGGGCATGCGCTTACGCAAGATTTCCAGGTTGCCGAGGATGACCGTCAACAGGTTATTGAAATCATGGGCGATACCGCCGGTGAGCTGACCGATGGCTTGCAACTTCTGGGATTGGAACAGCGCCTCACGGGCCTGCTCAAGGGCCTGCTGGGCCTGGGTGGCATCGGTGATGTCGCGGGTGATCTTGGCAAACCCCAACAGTGTACCGGTATCGCTGCGGATCGCATCGATGACCACATGGGCCATGAAGCGTGTGCCGTCCTTGCGCATGCGCCAACCTTTTTTCTCGAAACGCCCTTCGCTGGCAGCGATGCTCAACGCGCGCTGCGGCTCGCCGGCATCGCGATCCTCGGGGGTGTAGAACATCGAGAAATGCCGGCCGATGGCTTCCACCGGAAGATAACCCTTGATCCGCTGCGCCCCCAGGTTCCAGTTGGTGATCTGACCTTGCGGGTCGAGCATGTAGATGGCGTAATCGGTGACGCTTTGCACCAGCAGGCGAAACTGCTGCTCGCTTTGCTTGAGGATTTCCTCGGCCATCTTGCGGTCAGTCAGGTCGCGGGTGATCTTGGCGAAGCCGAGCAAGGTGCCGGTCTGGCTGTCGATGATCGGATCGATCACCACATGAGACCAGAACAACGTGCCGTCCTTGCGCACCCGCCAGCCCTCGCCTTCGAAACGCCCCTCATGCAGGGCGGTGTCCAGCGCCCGTTGCGGCAGACCGGCGGCGCGGTCCTGATCGGTGTAGAAACGGGAGAAATGCTGGCCGAGGATCTCGGACTCCTCATAACCCTTGAAACGCTTGGCACCGGAGTTCCAGCTGGTGATGATGCCCGACGGATCGGTCATGTAGATGGCGTAGTCGACCACCGCGTCGATGAGCAGGCGAAAGCGCTGCTCCTCGTTGATGAGTGGGGTCTTGGGGGCATTCTCAAGCATCTGGCCGGGGCATCCGTATGGATTTTTTGCGGAGTATGGAACAAGTCTGGCGTCAGGAAAAATGATTGAGCGAATCAGCAAGTCTTCAGACTGCTCACAACCCAAGTCCTACTCAATTCCCCTGTGGAAGCGAGCTTGCTCGCGATAGCAGTGTTTCAGCCAGCCTTCACGTCACTGACAGACCGCTATCGCGAACAAGCTCGCTCCCACAGGTGGCGGAGTGTGCTTCCTGAGTGACAGACCACCAGCGCGGCAATAAGTGCTGCACCCTGGCCTCGCCAAACCGATCATCGATCAGCATCACCACCCCGCGATCCTGCTGGGTGCGGATGACGCGGCCAGCCGCCTGCACAACTTTTTGCAGCCCGGGGTACAGGTAGGTGTAGTCATAGCCATCGCCAAAGATCGCCGCCATGCGTTGTTTCATCTGCTCATTGACCGGGTTGAACTGCGCGAGCCCCAAGGTGGCGATGAAAGCGCCGATCAAGCGAGAGCCCGGCAAATCGATGCCCTCACCGAACGCTCCGCCCAGCACCGCAAAGCCAATACCTTGGCTGTGTTCCATGAAGCGTTCGAGAAATGCCTGCCGAGGGGCTTCGCCCATGCCGCGCGATTGCGTCCAGAGAGCAATCTGCGGGTGTCGCTCGGCCAACAGCCCGGCCACTTGCTGCAAGTAATCGAAGCTGCTGAAAAAAGCCAGGTAGTTGCCCGGACGCTCGCTGAACTGGCGGGCCATCAACGTGACAATCGGCTCCAGGGACGCCTGGCGATGGGCAAATCGCGTGGAAATGCGGCTGACAACCTGTACGTCCAACTGCTCGGCCTTGAACGGTGATTCGACATCGATCCACACCGTGTCGCCCGGCGTCCCCAACAAGTCTGCATAGTAATGCCGAGGGCTCAGGGTCGCCGAAAACAGCACAGTGCTGCGGGCCGCCGTCAACCTGGGTCGCAGGAACGCGGCCGGTACCACGTTGCGCAGGCACAGCGTCGACAAGCTTCGCTGGCGACCGAGCTCGCGCTTGTGGATGTCGAACAGGAAGTGCTCGTCGAAGGTCTCCGCCACCCGGCCAAACTGCAAGGCGTCGAAGTAGAACGCCTGCAAGCCGCTGTCCAGGCCCTGGGGATGATCGTTGAGATAATCGCCAATGGTGGTGGTACAGGTGGCCAAAGCCTGGAGCAGCTTTTCCGGCAGTTTTCCATAGGCCTGATAGGCCGCCACCTGGGGCGTGTGCAAGGCGTTCCACTGGCGATTGACCCGCTCCAGGGATTTCTTCAGCGGTTCGGGGGCGGTTTTGCGCACGCTGCTCAGCGTGGCCTGGTCAAGGGTCGCGCTGTACATCTGCCGTCCACGTTCTACCAGGTTATGGGCCTCGTCCACCAGGGTCGCGACCGTCCAGCCGTTGGCCTGGGCCAGACCAAAGAGCAAGGCGCTGAAGTCGAAGTAATAGTTGTAGTCGGCCACCACTACGTCGACCCAACGGGCCATTTCCTGGCTGAGGTAATACGGGCACACCTCATGGGCCAGGGCAATCTCGCGCAACGCCGCCTGATCGAGCAAGGTGACCCGGCTCGCCGCTGCCCGGGCGCCCGGCAGGCGGTCATAGAAACCCCGGGCCAGCGGGCAGGATTCACCATGGCAGGCTTTGTCCGGGTGTTCGCAGGCCTTGTCCCGGGCGATCATTTCCAGCACCCGCAATGGCATCGAAGGCGCGCTGTCGGTGATCACGCGCGCCGCGTCCAGGGCCAGCTTGCGCCCTGGGGTTTTCGCCGTGAGAAAGTACACCTTGTCCAGTTGCTGCGGTGCCAGGGCCTTGAGCATCGGGAACAAGGTGCCAACGGTCTTGCCTATGCCAGTGGGCGCCTGTGCCATCAGGCAGCGGCCGGTACTGACCGCCTTGAACACCGACTCGGCCAAGTGCCGTTGCCCGGGCCTGAAACCCGCATGGGGAAAGACCAGCGCCTGCGCGCCGAGGTTGCGCGCCTGTCGATGGGCCATTTCCTGCTCGGCCCAGGCCAGGAACAACGCGCATTGCCCTTCGAAGAAGGTGTGCAACTGCGCCGCCTCAAAGCTTTGGGTGATGCAGGTTTCCTTTTCGCTGACGATGTCGAAATACACCAGGGCCACGTCGATGTGCGGCAACTGCAGCTTCTGGCACATCAGCCAGCCATAGATCTTCGCCTGGGCCCAATGCAACTGGCGATGGTTGGCCGGCTGTTTGCTCAGGTCACCCCGATAGGTCTTCACTTCTTCAAGGCACTGGCGGACGGGGTCATAGCCGTCGGCTCGGCCTTTGACCGTCAATGTTTGGTAGTGACCTTCGAGGGCCACTTCAGCCTGATAACCCTCGTTACGCCGCGAGGCAACGGTGCGATGGCCGGCGATGCCTTCCAGGGCTGTCGGCGAGGGGGTGAAGCGCAGGTCGAGGTCGCCCACCTTGGCGGTGAACTCACACAGCGCTCGTACGGCGATGCTGTAGCTGGGTGCCGGGCTCATGGGGCCCCATCGCGAGCAAGCTCGCTCCCACAAGTGATCGGTGATGGTTCGTCCCCGACCTCACTGCCACAGGTGACCGGTGATGGTTCGTCCCCGACCTCACTGCCACAGGTGTGCTGTGATGGTTCACCCTCTGTGGGAGCGAGCTTGCTCGCGATGGGGGACTCTGCCCATTGCACATAACAAACGGCGATGGGCATCCGGTGCTCGTGACAGAACTCCAGCCAGCGCAGTTGGTTGTCTTGCAGGCGATCGCCAGGGCCTTTGACTTCGATCATGCGGTAGGTCTTGTGCTGCGGCCAGAACTGGATCAAGTCCGGCATGCCGGCGCGGTTGGCCTTGATGTCCAGCAGTAGGCGCTGGAACCAATGCTTGAGATGCTCGGCCGGCAGGCAATCGAGAGCCTGCTCCAGCAAAGGCTCGGACAACGCGCCCCAGAACACGAACGGCGATTGCACGCCCCACTTTTCGACGTAACGGCGGTAGATGGTCTGCCGATAGCGGCCATCGTCCAACTCCGCCAGGCAGGCCACGAACAACTCGGCGCGACGAGCATGGAAATCCTCATTGAGCAGGTCGACCGGCCCGCGCTGGAACGGGTGGAAAAACGCGCCCGGCAACGGCGCGAAGATCGCCGGCCAGCACAGCAGGCCGAACAGTGAATTGATCAGGCTGTTCTCGACGTAATGCACCGGCGCGGCTTCATCGTGCAGGTGGGCCTGGACGTGGTATTCCACTGACAAGCTAGGATCGACGCGAGACAAGTGCAGTTCCAGACGCTCCACTTCCCGGGCCATGGCCCGTGGCACCGGCGGGCCGCCCAGCTTGCGCCGCAGGCGAGGCACGATCCGAAGCAGAGCCTGGGTCTCGGCGGCGCTTTGCGGTGCCTGCGCCGCCGCCTCGCCCAGTTCAAGGGCCAGGGCGAACTCGCCGATACGTTCCAACACCCGGACCCTTCGCAACCGGGCGCCCGGGTAGGTGCAATCGCGATAGATACACAAGGCCAAGGCAAAATCACCGATGCGCTCGCCGTGCTGGCCGATCTGAAACAACAACTTGCCCCGGCGCCGCTCCAGCCAGGGATTATCCAAGGACAGCTCGTTGACCTGGGCGACGACAGCTTCCAGGGGCTCGCCGGCTTCGAAGCGTTGCTGGCAGTCGTGCAGGAACAGATAGGCATCGACGTCTTCACGACTGCGCAAGCCCCGTGACTCGGCACTGAACTCAACGGTTTCGTAGGTGAAGATCCCCAGGTCCGCCAGGACGAATTCCGACCAATCCTGGTAAAGGTTGCCGAAGAACATCAAGCGCAGCCTGTCGCACAGAGTCATGATCGTCAGGCTGTACAAACGGTCGTCGAGCTGCGGACACCAGGCCCGGAACGGCTGAAAGTGGTTTGAGTGATCATCCAGCGCCTGGAGCCATTCGGTCTTTTTCGCCTTGGGGTGTTCAATCAAGTGGCCAAGGCACAGGAGGATTTCCGCCTTGAGCAGCACTTCGAACAGTTCAACGAGCCCGATGGGCGCCTGTTCCTCAACCCAACCCAGCGCCAGCAGCGGCGTGACGGCGGCATCGATGTCACCGATTTCCGGGTAACTCAACTTGCTATGACGGAACCGCAGCCCCTTGCGCATCACCATCCGCACCAGCAAGGCTTGGGAGGCACGGGGCAGCATTGCGAAATCGTCAATGAAGCGCTGTTCTTCGCCGCTGAGCACATCGGTATAACGCTGGGTCAACCAGGCGAGCACTTGCTGGAAGTTGATCAGGTAATAAAACGGATCGTCGAGAGAACGGGTTGCCACGGGAAGAAACGCCAAGGGGTGTCGGGGTACTGGTTATGCATACAGATAACAGCTGTAAACCACTCAGGCAACCGCAAAAGATGAACGGTCTCCTATATTTAAGGTGAAATCCTTCAGCTAGCGATGAACTTTCCTACGGCAAGCGAGACCAATGGCGGTTAGCTAATGTGATGGCGCGGTCGAATCAGCTGCTCCGTGTCCTTTTGATTGAGAGGTTATGGTTATGAACATCAGGTTTCTGGGCCTGCCCCTGGTCGCCGTGGCATTTATGGCTTTGGCTGGCTGCGCGTCGCCCACGGTAGTGACCTTGCAAAACGGTACCCAGTATTTGACCAAGGACACCCCCAACACCCGCACCGCCGACGGTTTCTACGAGTTCGAGGACATTTCCGGCAGGAAAGTCCGGGTCCGCGCCGATGATGTGGCGACCATTCGCAAGGAAGACTGATTCCCTGTGATTCGCCTGGTAGGCCGCCATCGCGAGCAAGCTCGCTCCCACAAAAGACCGGTGGTGAACACAAATACTGCGTACACCCGAAATCCCCTGTGGGAGCTTGCTCGCGATAGCGGTGGATCAGCTTGCAATGATGTTGAATGTTCAGGCCCCTTCGCGGGCAAGCCCGCTCCCACACAGCTTCGGGGGTGAACACAAATCTTGCATACACCCGAGATCCCCTGTGGGAGCGAGCTTGCTCGCGATAGCGATATCAGGCGAATACGATCCCGTCGCCGCCAACCTGACCGATACCAACCCCTACCAGGGTCACGGAACTGTCGCCGACCTTAAGCAGCGTGTCATTGCCCACTTGTGACAGGTAATCGCTGTAGTCGTGGCCTGCCCCGGCGCCGGGTACGCCAAGGAACACCAGCTTGTCCCCCGCCCCATAACCACTGATCCGGTCCTGGCCGAACGCACCGTTGAAAAGGAAGGTGTCGCTGCCACCGCCCGATTGCATCAGGTCGTTGCCCGCACCTCCAACGAAGGTGTCGTTACCCGCGCCGCCCACCAGCACATCGTTGCCGTCGTGACCGAACAGCCAGTCCCCCTTTGCTCCCGCCACCAGGGTGTCGTTGGCCGCACTGCCCTTGACCGAAGACGCATACGCGGTCAGATTGCCGCCCGCCACCAAACCATTGGCGGTGACGCTATGGCTCACCTCATTCTTGAGCAGTCCCCAGAATAATCCGGGCTCTTTACTGACCAAGGTACCGATGTCGCGGGTGATGCTGATCGCGCCATGGGCATCGCGCATGTACAGCGTTCCGGCCCCGTCATGGGCAAAGCTGAAATCCTTCACCGACTGCTGCAGTTGCAGGCTGTTGCTGCCCTGCCCGCCCAGTATCACGTTGTAACCACCACCATCGCGGAAGGTGTCGTTGCCGGCGCGGCCTTCCAGGTAGTCGCTGCCCTTGCCGCCCTGGATCAGGTCATTGCTGTCGCTGCCGATGATGAACGTGCTGCCGGTGTGGGCTTCGGCGTTGCGGTTGAGGTCCTGCACCCAGGTATTGGCGCGCGCGGGGTCTGACAGGTTGGCGACGATAACGGTGGAGTCTTTTTCGGTGAGGTCGTAGAACGCCGAGCTCATGATCCGGCCCATGCCATCGCCGTAGCCGCTGGGCAAGTGGGAAATCCAGGTGGGGATGTTGAGAATCGAGAACGGCAACACGTTCCATGCCGCCGAAGCGTAGTGGTCGTTGAAGCTGACGATGTTGTTGGTGGCCGACTCCTGTTGCCCATCGTGCACTCCCAACGACGCGAGGTTGAACGTCGAACCATCCAGGACGCGGAACACCGGATCGTTCTCGTAACCGATATTCAAGACCTTGTCGGTACTGCTCTGGGTTGGCGAAGCGTAGGCGATGTAGTTGGCATCGGCGTAGAAGCCCGACCATTGGCTGGTGCTCAAGTCCGCCAGACTGTTGACCGCCAGCCCACCCAGGCTGTGACCGCTGACCAGCACGTCCGCGCCGGTCAGGCCATGGGCCTGGGCAAACTTGGCGACGTCTGCGAGCAGATTGCCGAAGGCTTCGCCCGCGTAGTTTTTGGCGTAATCCTTCGGTCCGAAGGCCGCCAGTAAATCGCTGATCGCATCACCTATGGAGTCAACGATCAAGTTCTCTCTTGGGCCGCTGGTGCCACGAAACGACACACCGATTTCCGTCAGATGCCCATCGGCGTCGTACTTGCCAAGGATTTCCGCCTGCGCCGTGGTGTAGCCGGCCTTCTCGCCGAAGAACGTCCCCCGTCCATCGACCTTGCCGGTGTAGCCCAGTTGCGAGGCGCTGATGGGCGTCCAACCGGCCTTTTGCACCGCTTCCAAGGCGAGTTTTTCCGAGTCGGGGTTCCACGGCACGCCGGGGATCACCCCTTGGGAATCAGTGCCGCCGAACAGCGCGGTGACCAGGGTCGCCGGCAATCCGGCGCCGAAACCGTTGTCCTGGTACCCGGCGGCAAAGCCGTTGTCGAGGTTGTGATAGGAATACAGCATGATTGCCATCGCATCGCTGACCAATGCTTTGGATTCGGTGGTGCCGAAGTTCTTGTAGTCGTAGATACCCATGGTTGTTGCCCTCTTTTTGTTGTTGGAATGCTAGAACCGGGTGGTACAGCTTTTTGTGGCCAGAGATTGCTCCCGCTGGAGTGCGAAGCGCTCCCAGGCTTTTTGGGGCCGCTGCGCAACCCAGCGGGAGCAATCCCTGGTCACAAAGGCAACGCGCTGGTCATTGAATTGCCCCCTGGGACACAAACGCCTCGTCCACCTTCGCCAAGTCCTGCGGGCCAAGAGTGCCTGCGTAGTAATGCAGCTTGGTCCAGGCCATGAGGTAGTCGTAGCGGGCCTGGGCCAGGTCGCGGCGGGTGGTGTAGAGCTGTTGCTCGGCATTGAGTGCGTCAAGGTTGACCCGTTCGCCACCAAGGATGCTTTGCCGGGTCGATACCACCAGCGCCTCGGCGGAGCTGAGGGCCTTCTGGTAGGCGCGCAGTTTGTTCATCCCCGACACGCAAGCGCTGAACTGACGGCGCAGTTCAATCAGCGTCTCGCGGGTCTTGGCCTCCAGCTCGTATTCGGCCTGCTCCATGTTGCGGCTGGCCTGACGGGTCGACGCCGAGACCCCACCGCCGGCATACAGCGGCACGCTGACTTCCAGGCCGATGGTGTTGGTGTCGTAGCGCTGGTTGTAGGTGTTGCCACTTTCCGATTCGTTCTGGCGCATCGTCGCGTAGGCACTGACCTTGGGCAGGTGTCCGGCGCGGTTGCGTTCGACCTCGAAGCGCGCCACATCCACCGCCTGGCGCTGGGACGCCAGGCTGGGGTTATTGCTCACGGCCAACTCATGCCATGTGTCGAAACTGGCCGGTTGCAAGACAAAGGTCTGGAAGGTGTCGTGCAACGGGGCCAGGTCGCCGATATCCAGGGCCGGGACGCCTATCAGCGAGCCGAGCTCACGCAAGGCGGCGTCTTGCTCGTCCCTCGCCTCGATTTCTTCGGCGATTGCCAGTTCATAGCGTGCCTGCGCCTCGAGGATGTCGGTGCGCGTGCCTTCGCCCTGGCGAAACAGCTGTTCGTTTTGCTGGAATTGCTGCTCGAACGCCTTTTTCTTGGCCTGGGCAATGTCGATCTGGTCCTGGGCAAACAACGCCTGGGTGTACTGGCCCAGCACCCGCACCAACAGCGCCTGGCTCTTGTCCCGAAAACTTTCGTCGGCGAACAACGCCTGGGCCACGCCCTTTCGGTAGGCCGCGTATGCCTCGTAGTCCAGCAAGGGTTGTTGCAGCGTCAGACTGGAGCCGTAGCTGCTGTAGTTGCGATCGTCATGCTGGCTGGCACCACGGTCATTGAGGTACGTGACCTTGGATTGGTTGCGGCCCTTGTTGTAGCTGTAGCCCAAATGCGGCAACAGCCCGGCGCGGCCAATGGCGCGGTTCTCCAGGCCCGCATCGCGCTCCTTGATCGCGCCCAGGTAGGCCGGGTCATTGCGCAGCGCCTGCTCATAGAACTCGAAGGGCCCCATGGCCCAGGCGTTGTTGCACACGGAAACGGCCAGCACGGCCACCCAATAGAAACGCTTCATACCGCCAGGCTTCCTTATTCTTCGGTCAACGCAGAGCCTGCTCGGTCGAGCAGCGGCTTGAACAGGTAGTTGAGCAACGAGCGCTCGCCGGTGCGTACGAACATTTCGGCCGGCATGCCGGGTTTGATCACCAAGCCGTTGAGCTTGTCCATCGCCACGTCGCTGACGCTGCTGCGCAGCACGTAGTACGGCGCGCCGGTCTTCTCATCGAGCATCTGGTCGGCGGAAATCAGGCTGACTTCCCCAGGCACCCGCGGCGTGCGGTTCTGGTTGAAGGCGGTAAACAGGATGTCCACCGGCAAATGCGGGCCGACCTTGTCGATCAGGTGCACCGGTAGATGCCCTTCCACTTCCAGCCGCGTGCCCTGGGGGACGATTTCCAGCAAGGTGTCGCCCTGGCGCACCACCGCGCCTTCGGTGTGCACCCCCAGGTTCACGGCGATGCCGTCGGCGGTGGCGAGGATCTCGCTGTGTTGCAGCTCGAACCCGGCGGATTTCAGTTGCTGTTGCAGGGTTTCACTCTTGAGCTGGGCCTCGGCCAACTGACTGCGCACCTCTTTCTGGTATTCCTCGTTGTGCTGCTGCAGCTTCAGTCGCGACTCGACGATCCCCTGCTCCACTCGCCCGCTTTCGCCGCTGTTCTGCGCCAGTTCTTGCTGCACTTGCGACAATTGGCGCTGATAGTCCAGCAGGCGATTGCGCGGGATGTAGCCGTTGTCCGCCAAGGGTTGCAGGTTGCCCAATTGCAGGCGCAGGGAGTCGGCCTGGGCGGTCAAGTCGCTGCGGGCCCGGCGCATGCCTGCCAGTTGCGCCGTGGCCCCTTCGATGTTGGCGCGCAACGCCGCCTGCTCCCGGGCGAAGGCTTCGCGGCGACTGCTGAACAGTTGCCGCTGGCCTTCGAGCACCAGGGCCAGGCGTGGATCGGGATCGCGACTCAACTCTGCCGGGAAGCTCACCTGCAACAGGTTGTCCCGCTCGCTTTGCCAACGCGCCAGGCTGGCCCAGGTCATCCGGTACTGCGCTTGCAGCGATTGCACATCGGCGGCGGCCTGGGTCTGGTCCAGGCGGAACAGCGGCTGGCCTTGCTTCACCACCTCGCCTTCGCGCACCAGGATCCGGCTGACCACACCGCCGCTCATCGACTGCACGGCCTTGCGCTTGCCGGAAACCACCACGGTGCCTTGCACGGGGATGCCTTGGTCCAACGGCGCCAGGCTGGCCCAGGTGAAAAAACTGCCGGCCCCCACCAGTGCCAGCACCCAACCCATCCGTGTAAAGAAACGGGCGTCGCGCTCCGGGCGCTCGAAGTCCTGGGCCAATTCGAGATTCATCTCGCACTCCTTGCTCATACGCCACCCGGTTTGCCGACTGCCTGGTACTGGCGACTCATGCTCAGTCCGTTGGGGGTCGCCGGGGGGCTGTTTGGCGGTGAGTGGCGCGGCGCGTTGCCCTGTGAATCCGGCTGCCCGGACAGTGCCCGCAGCACCTGCTGGCTCGGGCCGAAGGCCTGTAGCCGACCTTCATCAAGCACCAGCAACTTGTCGGCCTGGGCCAATACCGAGGAACGATGGGTGATCAGCACGACGCTGGTGCCTTGGGCCTTCATCTGCGCAATGGCCCCGGCGAGCGCGGCCTCGCCAACCGTGTCGAGGTTGGAGTTGGGCTCGTCGAGCACCACCAGGCTCGGCCGGTCGTACATCGCCCGGGCCAGGGCGACCCGTTGCTTCTGCCCGCCGGACAAACCGCTGCCGTCTTCCCCCAGCACGGTGTCGTAGCCCTGGGGCATGCGCAGGATCAACTCATGGACGCCGGCCTGTTGCGCGGCGGCGACGACTTTTTGCGGGTCGGCCTCGCGAAAGCGGGCGATGTTCTCGGCGATGCTGCCGCTGAACAGCTCGATGTCCTGGGGCAGATAGCCGATATACGGGCCGAGCTGGTCGCGATTCCAGCGATGAATATCCGCCCCATCGAGCCGCACCTTTCCCCCCAGTGTCGGCCACACGCCGACCAGCACACGAGCCAGGGTGGATTTACCGGAGCCCGAAGCCCCCAGAATCCCGAGGACTTCCCCCGCCGCCAGGCTGAAGCTGACCTGCTGCAGGGTGGCATTGCGTTGCCCCGGCGGGCCGGCGCTCACCTGCTCGAAACTCAGCTGGCCCTTGGGCGGCGGCAGCGCCATCGCATCATCCTGTGACGGGTAAGCCTGCAACAGCGCATCGAGGCGGCGATAGGCGAGCTTGGCTCCGCTCCACTGCTTCCACACGGCAATCAACTGGTCGATGGGGCTCAACACCCGGCCCATCAGGATCGAGCCGGCAATCATCATTCCGGCGGTCATCTCGCCCTTGATCACCAACAGCGCGCCCAACCCCAGCACCAGCGACTGCAAGCACAGACGCAGAGTCTTGCTCAAGGCACTGATCACCGCACCGGTGTCACTGGCCTGGTTTTGCAGACCGAGAAAACGCGAGTGCACGGCGAACCAGCGGCTGCGTAGCGCGTCGAGCATGCCCATGGCCTGGATGGTCTCGGCATTGTGCAAATGGCTGGTGGCCAGTTGGCTGGATCGTTGTGAGTAGACACTGGCCTGCCCCAACGGTTTTTTGGTCATGGCTTCGTTCAGGCAGGCCAGGCCGATCAGCAGCAGTGTGCCGACGGTGGCGAATACACCGAGCCAGACGTTGAACAGATAAATCACGAGCAAGTAAATGGGGAACCATGGCGCGTCGAAGAACGCGAACAATGCAGGTCCCGTGACAAATTGGCGAACATGGGTAAGGTCGCCCAGGGACTGCCCGGCATTGCCCTCGCCCTGACACAGATTGCGCTCGAACGCAGCTTTGTACACTTGGAGGTTGAAGCGTCTTTCCAACTGACTGCCGATGCGGATGACAATGAAGCTGCGCACTATTTCCAACAGTCCGATGAACACAAAGAACCCGACCACCATCAACGACAACATCGCCAGGGTGGTTTCGTTTTGGGATGACAACCCGCGGTCATACACTTGGAGCATGTATATCGACGGCGCAAGCATCAAGACGTTAATCAATGCAGTAAAACAACCGACACTGATCAGAATGTGTTTATAAGCGCCCAGCGCTTTAAACAACGGCACGGCGACAGCGCCCCGGCTCTTAGTCATGGATCTTCCTGCTGTTGGCTTCGCCGGATATCCGGCTGTTATGCACTACCAATCTTTAATTATTCAATCGGCCCCGGCCGATGCGCACGCCTGATTGAACATACGCGTCTCGCCCTGGGACAATCGTAACAATTTGTTAACGCTGGATCGGCCGCTCAAGCCTGAGTGTCAGGCCGGACTTCAAAGTGACCTGATAATGATGTTCTTGGCGCAACCCCAGGTGCACTCTAGAGTTCTGTCTGCCAATCAGGGAAAGACCATCGGGTTCGGTAAACCAATGGACCGGTTCATCCCCCAGCCAGTGGCCCAGGCATTCGGTTTGTCCGCCCAGGGTTTGGTCCGCCTTGAGCTCGACAAGGCAAGTGTTGGACGGTTTGTCCTGCATCGCCTGGCTTTGCGCAGTGTCCTGCGGGCTCGACAGAACGGCCTGCCACTGACCGGCCAACTGCGAGGGTTCTGCTAACAACAGGCTGCGCGCCATGGCGACTTCTCCACAAAACATCATCAACGTAGCGAGCAACCCGACGGTTGCCTGAACGCTACAGGGCATCGATTCTCTACGCATTGGCTTGATCCTGGCTGGGTCCTGTAGGCGCTGTCGAGCGAAGCGAGGCTGCGATCTTTCCCCTAGCACTTGAGTCTCAAGCGAAAAGACCGCAGCCTGCGGCAGCTCCTACAGGGATTCCAGCATTACGCCACGATGTCCGAAACGGCTGCCTGGCCGACGGTGCTGACCAGGAAGTCAGCCACGCCGTGCCCGGAGAAGTCCACCGACAACAGGCTGTTGCCACCCGATGTCGACAGCACCGCATCCCCCGCCGCACCGGTGAAGGCGCTGACAAAATGCAGGCCCGCACCCTTGGTGATGCCCGTCAGATCGATCTTGTCCAGGCCGCTGACGAAATCGACGATCTGGTCCGTCGCCCCCGGCCGTGAGTCGGAACTGGCGGCGAACACAAAAGTGTCCGAACCCGAGCCGCCCCAAAGCTTGTCCGAGCCACCGGCGCCCCAAAGGATATCGTTGCCGGCACCGCCCTTGAGTTCGTTGGCCACCGCATTGCCGATCAGCAAGTCGCTGCCCGAACCGCCGATAGCATTTTCGATGACTGCCCCTTGGGCGATGGACACGTTACCCACCATGCCCCCCACGTCGGAGAACGAGGCGTCATTGAGGTTGATTTTCTGGTTCTGGGTAAACCCGGAGAAATCCAGGGTGTCGCGGCCGCCCCCGTCCCATACCGAAAACACCACTTTGTCCGACGACGAAGAGGCACTGAGAAAATCGCGACCGGTGTTGGAGTTGAAACCGTAGGTCGAGTCGCCGGTACGGGTCGTGGTGTTGGCACCGTAGAGCTTCTGGATGGCCGCGATGTCATCCATCAGCGGGCCCGAGGCGTAGGCTTCGACGCCGCCCTTGCTGAAGTTCTGGTTGGTATTGCTTTCGCTCCAGTAGCTCATGACGCTGTAGCCACGGGTATCCTGGCCATAGGTGGCGTCGTCGTAGGTCGGACTGCCTTCACCTGCGTTGTAGTCACCCGGGTGGGCCAGGCCGAGGGTGTGACCGATTTCGTGGGTCAGGGTCTGGCGGCCGTAATTGTTCAGGTCCGGGTTCTTGTTCTGGGTGTAGCTGCTGTTGATCAGGTACCAGGACGTCCCGTCATAACCGGCGCCAGTCCCCGGCAGATAAGCGAACGCCGCGGCGCCATCCTGGCCGCCGCTGTAGTTGCCGAAGGTCATGTGACCGTCGCCACCGCTGGTTTTTTCGGTGAAGGTGACATTGGCCACGTCCGCCCAGGATTGCATGGCCAGGGCGGCCTGGCCTTTCTGCTGGGCGCTGAACTGGCTGAAGCCGCTGATCCCATGCTTGTTCATGGTGCTGGAAGAGGCAGACGTCAGGAAGGTATAGGTCAGCTCGATCTTGCCGCTGCCGTCCCGGTCCTGGTAAGCCGCGCCGTCGCGCAGCAATTGAGTGGCCGCCTCGTCGACGGAGTACGACGGTTTGCCGTTGACGGTCAGGTTGCCGCCGCGGTCGTATTGATGGCTGAAACTATTGATCTGGTTGAACGCATTACTGGGCGCCGCCAATTGCGGAGCCCAGAGCAGTTGTTCGGCAGAATCAATAGCGCTGTTTTTGACTTTCGACATAAACACACTTCCTTGTTTGCTAATGGAACATTTTTAGTCAGACAGGCGATCTCTGGCGAGATCGTCCTATCACTCGCCCAATGAGGACGCAAGAAACCTGACACAATTTGAAATCAAACGTCTAGCAATTTTTTCGTTCAATTTCACGTCGATTCCCTTAACGCCCGGAAACAATAGGTTTCTACCTTCTTAGTGCGCACGCTCAACTGCCCGAGTTACAGATTGTCGGACAAAACTCTATTTAAATATTAAATATCCATAACTAGGCATTTGTGCACGGCGCCGCACTTTCGCCAACTAAGTGCCAGCGAAGTGCTATTAATGAATATCTACTAAGACCACTATGGTTTACTTGCGCACACTTCCCGCAAACAGCCCCGAAGCCAGCGATGCACGGGGTCGGCGTCCATTCGCGGATGCCAGAGCATGGCGATCGTGAATCCAGGCACCGGGAACGGCAGCGCGAAACTGTGCAGACCGACCCGCAGGCTGGTGGTGTAACGCTCAGGCACGCTGGCAATCAGGTCGCTGGAGCGCGCCAGCCCCAACGCCGAAGAGAAACCTGGCACGGTGGTGACGATTTCCCGGGACAGGTCCAGCGCCGCCAGGGCCTGGTCGATAAGGCCATGGTCCAGGCCGCGCATCGAGACGCCGACATGCCCGCCCGCCGCATAACCGGGGGCACTCACCGCCGCGTGGCTCAACGGGTGACCCGTGCGCACCACGCCAATCAAGCGGTCGCTGAACAACGCCTGGGTTCGCAGTTCCGGGCTGGTGTCCTTGTCCACCACGGCGGTCTCCAGGTCCACGGTGCCTTCGCGAAGCGCCGTGCTGTCCCGGTCGGTCTTTTCCACGAAACGCAACCGCACGCCCGGCGCTTGCTCGTGGATACGGGCGATCAGGTCGATGGCGAAGTTTTCCACGAATCCTTCACGGGTGCGCAGCGTGAACGTACGGTTCAACCGGCCAAGGTCCGGGGTCGCCACTGGCCGCAGCACCGCCTGGGCCTGCAGCACCAGTTGGCTGACCTGCTCGCGCAACTCCAGTGCACGGGGTGTCGGCACCAGCCCTCGCCCAGCCCTTACCAACAGCGGGTCACCGGTGGTTTCACGTAACCGTGCCAATGCCCGGCTCATGGCCGATGGGCTGAGCCGCAACCGTCGGGCGGCGCGGGCCACGCTGCCTTCCGAGAGCAGCACATCGAGGGTGACGAGTAGATTGAGGTCAGGCGAAGACATGGCGGAGTCTCGAGTTGAGTAGATGGCGTCTTGTGCAGCTATAACCTGCAAATGCTGCGCCTTCCGCCATGTTATGCCCAGCTGTAATGTTCTGACAGCGCCGTTTAGAGCGCCACGGATACAGGTGAAACGATGAAACCCATCAACACGCAACCAAACCCGCCGGCAACCGCACCCGCAAACCGGCTCTTTTCACCTCGCTGGGCTTTGGCCAGCCTTGCGCTCTCAACGTTGCTGGCCTCCCTGGGCGCCAGTGTGGCCGCAGTGGCGTTGCCGACGCTGGCCCAGGTCCTCGATGCCTCTTTCCAACAGGTCCAATGGGTAGTGCTGGCCTATCTGCTCGCCATGACCACGCTGATTGTCAGCGTCGGCCGCTTGGGCGATCTGATGGGTCGTCGCAAGCTGCTATTGGTCGGTATCGCCCTGTTCACTTTGGCCTCGGCGTTGTGCGGCCTGGCTCCCTCGCTTTGGTTGCTGGTCGCGGGTCGGGCATTGCAAGGCCTGGGGGCTGCCATCATGATGACGCTGACCCTGGCCCTGGTCGGCGAAACAGTCGCCCAGGAGAAAGCCGGCAGCGCCATGGGCCTGCTGGCCACGCTGTCGGCGGTGGGCACGGCCTTTGGGCCGTCCTTCGGCGGCCTGCTGATCAGCGAGTTCGGTTGGCAGGCCTTGTTTTTGGTCAACCTCCCCCTCGGCCTGCTGACGTTAGGGCTGGCGTGGTACGCGCTACCGGTGCGGCAAGTGCCGCCGAAGGCTGAAGCGACTCGCTTCGATATCACCGGCACAGTGCTGTTGGCGTTGACGCTCGCCACCTATGCCTTGGCCATGACCTCCGGGCGCGGAAACTTTGGCGGGTTGAATGTTGCGTTGTTACTGGCCGCGCTGGTGGGCGGCGGGCTGTTCGTTCGGGTCCAGTCCCGGTCCGTGTCGCCGCTGATTCCCTTGGCAGTCTTTCGCGACAAGTCATTGGTTTCGGGCCTGGCGACGAGCGCCCTGGTCGCAACGATCATGATGGCGACGCTGCTGGTCGGGCCTTTTTACCTGTCCATCGCCCTCGGACTGCCAGCGGCCCTCGTCGGGCTGGTGCTGGCGACAGGGCCGTGCGTCGCAGCGCTGGCCGGAGTGCCTGCCGGACGCCTGGCGGACCGGTTCGGCGTGCAGCCCATGCGACTCGCCGGCCTGGCGACCATGGCCCTCGGCTGCCTGATGCTGTCACTGGTTGCCCCTGCCCTTGGCATCGCCGGCTATATCACCGCCATCGTGGTCACGACCCTGGGCTACGCGTTTTTCCAGACGGCCAACAACACGGCCGTCATGGCCGATGTGGCCGCCCAGAGGCGGGGTGTCATAGCCGGGCTGCTCAACCTGTCGCGCAACTTGGGTTTCTTCACCGGAGCCTCCGTGCTCGGCGCGGTGTTTGCGACTGTAGCGGCGACAAATGACATCACCCGCGCCAGCCCCGAAGCCGTGACGAACGGGCTGCACACGACCTTCGCCGTCGCCCTGGCGATGGCGATCCTGGCCGTGGTCATCGCCTTGAAATACCGCGTGCCAGAGCAGTTCGGCGAAGCCAAGGACACCCGTAGCCAAGTGTGATGGCATTCTGAGTATTGCCGCTTAAGTCGTGATCCGGATCAAAAAAAGTGAACCAATCGCAAAACGGACTGAAAAAATCCACATGAGCTTCATTTTCAGGTGCTATTTTTAGTTCTCACTGGTAGAGCCATGATGGCTCTTCCTTCCTGACATGAGCAAAAGGAAGCGCTCGATTGAAGAAGGCGGGCAACACATGAATAAAGGATCTTTCAGCAAGGTTACGTTCCCCAATGCTTGCCAGTTGATGCGCTGGCACTTCCATCCCATGGGATTCGAAGCGAGCATGGATGCGCCTGGCAGTATGGTTGCCCGGTTGTTTGACCGTGCCAGCGGCGAGACGATGATCGCCATTGCGGGGATCCCCTGCGCGACGGTGATGAATGCGCCGGATGTGGAGCGAATAATCGAGGCGGTAGAGGCCGAGCTGGAAGCGTTTGTGCCACCGGTGGGGTTGCGGCGGTTTGCTTCCTGACAAGGGTGATGTTGATCATTTAAAAAGCGGCGCCTTCCTCTTTTGTGGAAGGTGCCGTTTTTTTGGGCTTGGGCTTGGGCTTGGGTTTTGGGTGTATATCCGTACCCGTACACATCCTTATCCTTTACGCCGGTGGTCAGCAAAAAAAGGCTTGTCCGCCGCAACACGATCCGAAGCCTTCGGCCCATTGGCCGCCTGCCCATCCTGCCCATCGACATACCAATAACAATGCTGCACTGCACGAGTGATCCCCACATACGCCAAACGCAAAATTTCATCTTTTTGCGCCGTGTCGTAAGGCTCAGCATCTCCGTCCTGCCCCAGCCCAGCCATCCGATAAACCTGATTCTTGTAAGGCGAACTGCTCAGGTGCTGGCAGTCGCCCAACAAAAACACCGCATCGGCCTGGAGCCCCTTGGCACTGTGGTAAGTCATTTGCCTGAGCCGCCGGGCATCGTACGGCAAGCTAGAATCAACATTAACTATTGGATGAATATACTTTTCTATCAGTAACTTATCGCTACTTTTTCGATACAACATCAGGATGGAATCACCTTTGCGATAGTGTTCATCCAATCGCAGGGCCAGCCCTTCATCGTCTCGATCCAACACATTGACCGGACTCAGCGAGCGAGGCATACCGCTGGCCTTGGCTTTTTTGCCCGGAATAGCCGCAGCCGCGCGCACGATGTGCTCGGCCGCATCGATGATGTGTTGGTGACTGCGATAGTTGTCCGTAAGCATGACTCGGGTTGTCGCGGGTGACGGGAATTGCTTGTTGAACGCCATGAAGTAGCTCGGCGAACTGCCGCGCCAGCCATAGATCGATTGCCAATCGTCCCCGACACACAACAAGGAAGAACGCTGGGCGCCGCGCCCCACGTGCAGCACAGGCCCACGGCTGCGGACTTCCCGAAGACTGGCGCGAAGCCAGGAGACGATCTGCGGTGACACGTCCTGGAACTCGTCGATCATCAGGTGCGAAAGCGGCCTCAGTAAGGCATCACCCAGCAACTTGAAATTTTCCGGCGAGTGCTCGCTGAACAACGCGAACATGCGGTTGTAGGTCATGATCGGTGGCGATTGATCAAGCAAATGGTCTTCGAATGCCCGCCAGTAGCGGCTCAGCGCTTCGAAGAAATACCGGTCGGGATCATCCTGGGCAAAAGACATCCGGCCTACGGCATCCGGAACGTCCAGGCCAAGGTTCTCGATAAATCCCGCCGCCGCGACAAAACAGTCGAGCAATGGCGCCGAACCCAGCTCACCCTTGACCTTATAGTCGAACCCGGGACCAGCGCTGGCGTCGCCGGCCATGGATGCCACTACACGCTTGGATACTTCGTAACTTTCGAGCCAGATCAGCGGCTTACGACAGAAAGCTTGAAACAAGGTGCGCTTTACCGCCCACTCCGCGCGGATGCTCAACTTGGCACCCGGACGACTGAGCCGGGCATCTTCCCGCGGATCGAACCCCAGCATCACCCAGGCATCCAGTGAGGGTGCGTAGCCATGGCAGTGGAATGTCGAACCATTGATTTCGAAGGTTTGTCGTTTTGGCTCGATGCCCTTGATTGGCCAGGCACCGGCGCGAAACCACAGGTCTTCGACGGCGTCGCACAATTCCTCGTCGCGCTGGGCCGCCAGCTCGGTCACGGCCACCCGTTTTTGCACATCAGGGTGATCGCGCTCCAGCTCCTTGAGTTGCAGGGCGTGACGGGACAATGGCTGGATCAGCTCACGGAAACGCGCGTCCCTCTGGTAAAGGTTGTAATAACAGGCGTTGAGTTGCCGGCGCTGGACATCGTTAATACGCAGTTCAAAGGGATTGCCTTGGGCGTCGTCGTCCGCTTCGGCGCGATGACTCAGGGTCTCGAAGGCCTGGAGGCGCTCGAACCCGGGCAGGCTACGGACCATGGGCAAGATGCGCGAATGGAACGTGCGCACCAAGTCACGGGCGTCCTTGAGGCTGACGGTTCGCCCCCACAGGGCAAACACTTCGATCAATTTCTGAATGAAGTCCTTGCGCGATTCCCGGGTGAATGTCACCACGGTCATTGAGTCCAGTTCGAATCCCAGGTAGTGGGACAGCAACACAATACGCAGCACCAGGGTCGTCGACTTGCCAGCACCCGCCCCGGCGACCACCGAGGTAGACGGTGTGTCGCTGAAAATCATCTTCCATTGCGCAGCACTTGGTTGTGCGTGCGCTGGCAGCAATCGGGCGACATCCGCCTTGATGCGTTTCTTCAGCTCGGAGGTCAGCGGCAGGCGCCAGTCATCGAACAGCAAATCATCGACCTGCGGTGCCGGATGCTCCGTACTGCGGGAATCACGGATCAACAGGACCTGGCGGCCCTCCTCAAGCCCTTCGGCCCGGCCCTCCTTATAGCCATAGTCGAAACCGGCGGTATGGCCGCTGCGAAAACCATCGGCCTGGCCGTGCAACCAGGACGCTCGGTGCTGGGCGCGCAGGCGCGTCAGGCCATGGCCGAATAACCGAGCGGCCAGGCGCTTGAGCAACGGCATTTGGGCCAGGGGTAAAAGCTCAGGGGGAAGATCAGGAGTGTGTTGCGACACGCTGGGGACTCCGGTGTTCATGAACCATGACGGCTATGGTGTCTGTATTTGCCGCCAGGTTCCACCCAAAAGCTTTTAAGTCATAGGTTTAGGCGATGAAGTGAAAGTTGGCTCACGATTTAATATCTAAATAGGCGATAGTTTTGACGCGTTTTTTACGCTTTTTATCGATGGTTTGCTTGGACAAAATAGCCCCATCAACCCTCGCTTTCGCTCCCAGCGAAAAGGACACGAACATGCTCGAACTCAGGCCCTTCGCCACCTTGGGCGCCGCCAACCATGGCTGGCTGGATGCCCACCACCATTTTTCGTTCGCCGAGTATTACGACCCGCAACGCATGCACTGGGGCAACCTGCGCGTCTGGAACGATGATGTCATCGCCCCCGGCAGCGGTTTTCCTCAACACCCGCACCGGGACATGGAAATCATCACCTATGTGCGCGAAGGCGCGATCAGCCACCAGGACAACCTGGGCAACAAGGGCCGTACGGAGGCTGGCGATGTCCAGGTCATGAGCGCGGGCACCGGGATCGCCCACAGCGAGTACAACCTGGAATCGACGGCCACGCGCATTTTCCAGATATGGATCATTCCCAATGAAGAAGGCCTGGCACCGTCATGGGGCGCTAAACCGTTTCCCAAGGACTCGCGCGAAGGCTTCGTGACGTTGGCCAGTGGCAAGGCCGGCGACGACCAAAGCCTGCGCATTCGCGCCGACGCACGGCTAGTAGCGGCCAACCTCAAGGCGGGTGAAAGTGCGGAATACCGACTGGACGCAGGGCGACGAGCCTATCTTGTGCCTGCCACAGGATTGATAGAAATCAATGGTTTGCGTGCACAATCTCGAGACGGTGTTGCGATTGAAGATGAACAGCTTCTGCGGGTGACTGCGGTCGAAGACAGCGAAATCGTGCTCGTAGACCTGGCTTGATTAATCTTGTGGCGAGAGGGTTGTGGGAGCAAAGCTTGCTCGCGAAGTAGGCGCCTCGTTTTCTGAAATACCGCATCGTCTGTATCGCGGGCAAGCCTTGCTCCCACATGAATCACCTGGCCACAAGTTGGAGCAAGACTTGCTAACGGATCACTTGCTGGTAATCGCCCCATCCACCAACGTTTGCGCCTCAGCCACCAATTGTTTGAGGTGCGCATCGCCAATGAAGCTTTCGGCGTAGATCTTGTAAATATCCTCGGTACCGGACGGACGCGCCGCGAACCAGCCGTTTTCGGTCATGACCTTCAGGCCGCCGATGGCCTGGTCATTGCCCGGCGCATGGCTGAGGATGCTCTGGATCTTCTCCCCCGCCAGTTCGGTAGACGTCACCTGATCCGGCGATAGTTTGCTCAACAGTGCCTTCTGCTGCGGATTGGCCTTGGCATCGACGCGTACCGAGAACGGTTCGCCCAGCTCGTCGGTCAAGGCGCGGTAGGCCTGGCTCGGGTCGCGGCCGGTGCGCGCCGTCATTTCAGCCGCCAGCAACGCCGGAATCAGGCCGTCCTTGTCGGTACTCCAGACACCGCCATCCTTGCGCAAGAACGAAGCACCGGCACTTTCTTCACCGCCAAAGCCCAGGGAACCATCGAACAAACCGTCGGCAAACCACTTGAAGCCCACCGGCACTTCATAGAGGCGGCGCCCCAGGCGCTTGGCGACGCGATCGATCAGGCCGCTGCTGACCACCGTCTTGCCCACGCCAGCATCGGCACGCCATTGCGGGCGATTCTGGAACAAGTAGTCGATGGACACCGCCAGGTAATTGTTCGGCGCCAACAGGCCGCCGGACGGCGTTACGATGCCATGGCGGTCATGGTCCGGGTCGCAAGCAAAGGCCACGTCGAAACGCTCTTTCAGGCCAATCAACCCTTGCATCGCATGGCTGGAGGATGGGTCCATGCGGATCTGCCCGTCCCAGTCGACGGTCATGAAACGGAAGGTGGAATCCACGTGGGTGTTCACCACGTCCAGGTCCAGGCGGTAATGCTCGGCAATGGCCGGCCAGTAGCGCACGCCCGCACCACCCAACGGATCGACGCCCAAGTGCAACCCGGCGGCGCGGATGGCATCGAAATCGATGACATTGATCAGGTCCGCCACGTAAGTGTTGACGTAGTCGTGACGGTGGGTGGTATCGGCCTTCAAGGCCTGCTCGTAGCTGACACGCTTGACGCCGACGAGCTGGTTGGCCAGCAGTTCGTTGGCCTTGGCTTCGATCCACTTGGTGATATGGGTATCGGCAGGGCCACCGTTGGTGGGGTTGTACTTGTAGCCGCCGCTTTGCGGTGGGTTGTGGGACGGTGTGATAACGATACCGTCCGCCAGGCCCGAGGTGCGACCACGGTTGTAGCAGAGAATGGCATGGGAAACCGCTGGCGTCGGGGTGTATTCATCCCCTTCAGCGATCATGACAGTCACGCCGTTGGCCGCGAACACTTCCAATGCGCTGGCGCCCGCCGGAGTCGACAACGCGTGAGTGTCGATACCGACAAACAGCGGCCCGTCGATGCCTTGGGCTTCGCGGTACAGGCAGATCGCCTGGCTGATTGCCAACACGTGCCACTCGTTGAAGCCCAGGTCGAAGGAGCTACCACGGTGACCGGAGGTACCAAAAGCCACGCGTTGGGTCGCAACCGAGGCATCGGGTCGGCCGGCGTAGTAGGCCGTCACCAGTCGCGGGATATCGATCAACAACTCTGCCGGTGCCGGCTTGCCCGCAAATGGACTGACTGTCATGCAAAACCTCTGAGTGGAGTGGCTCGGGAAATGGGGTGCAGTTTACTGACAGTTCGACCATGGCGCGACGGGTTCGATCCATCGCCGCCGATTACGATTGTTCAAGCCTCAGGGCATCGGCCAGCGCGCAGAGTGCCGCGTCAAGGTCCTGGGGCCCATTGAGCGCATGGGTCAGACGCATATGTTGCCCATACAGGCCATGAAGGCTGAACAGCTCCCCCGGTGCGATGACGATGCGCTGGGCCAGCAGCCGATGGAAAACCCGCCGCAAGTCAACCCGTCGCGTCGAGCGCATCCAGATCGTCGCGCCGCCTTGGGGCTCCACCCATTGCAGGCTATCCCCCAACCGCTCGCACAGCAATTGTGTAGTGGAAACCGCGCTTTCGCGCAGCAGGCGTCGCAATACCAGCAAATGCTGATCAATCCGACCGTTGCTGTACAGCCGAGCGATGGCTTTCTGGCGAATGGGTGACAGGCGAAACGCGCGCAGCAGGAAATGTCGCTGCAGGTGCAGGGTCAACTGGCGCGACAACACGTAGCCATACGGCGCCTCAGGACCGATGGTCTTCTCGAACGTGGAATAGACGATCAACCGGTCCGGGTCGAGCAAGTCCCGAAAAGGCGTCGCCCCGGCCTCGAACGCCAGGTCTGTATGGCTATCGTTCTCCAACACCCAGGTGCCGTGCCGTTCCAGCAAATGGGCGATGGTGCGACGGTTCCCTTCAGGAACCAGCGAACCCGTGGGCATGTTCAGGACTGAGGACAGCATCACCAGGCGTACCGTTTCGCTCTCGAGCAATTCCTCCAACTGCTCGATGTTGATTTCCCCGCTCGCCAGCAATGGCAGCTCGATGATGTTGATGTCGGCTGCCTGCAGCAGGCGCAACACGGCCCAGTCGCAGGGCGATTCGATCAGCACCGTGGCGCCCCGGAGTGCCAGTACGGCAATCAGAATCTCCAGGACACCCCGCAGGTCGGCGCCGATGTAGACGTCATCGGCATTCCAACAACGGGCCGGCGACGAAGTGTAGCGGGCCGCCAGCGCGGTGCGCAGCTCCAGTTCGCCCCAAGGTTGCGAGGGCGTTTGCGAGGAGCGCGGGTATTGGCGCAGCAGCTCGCGCTCGAGCAACAACATCGGGCTGTCCAACGGCTGCATCGATGCCGGCTCATCCGCACTGAGCACCCGCATGCCCGGTCGCCGGGCATTGACGTACAAGGTTTCGAGCAAATCGTCACCACCGTCCAGGGTAGTCATGGTGGGCGCCGGCAGCGCGTAGTAACCGGACTTGGCGATTGAGTACACCCGCCCTTCCTTCTCCAACAACGAATAAGCGTACTGGATGGTAGATATCGACACATTCAGACGCTCGGCCAATTGCCGCAACGAAGGCAGGCGCACCCGCGCATCAACCTCCAGTTCGTTGATCAGCGTGGTCAGGTAGCGATAAACCGCCTGGTAGGCGAAGTCTGTCTCCCGGCAACCTTTCATGGGATCACGCCAGGAGAGCGAATTGTCGTCGGCCAGGTCGCAACGCCGGACACAACGACCAGGGACGAGATAGACGAGTCCATCAAACCTCGTTCCTCAGTGCCTTGCCGAGCGTTCGTGCGGCTCATCGGCGACCTGCCCCGTTTCTGCCGCGTCGACGTCGTCGAGGACTTGTTGCAGATCACCTCCCGGAACAGTTTCCGGTTGGTCCGGCGATGCCACGCTCGCCTGGTACAGTTTGCCAAGGACACCGACGGGCAGACCACTGACGTCGACCATCCATTGCGCGATCTGATCAGCGACCGTCGCGCCCTGCATGGCTTTATGCAAGTCCGGCATCGCCACCAGCATGCCGGGATGGCAACAGCGCAGGAAATGTTCCAGGCCTGCGCCCTGCCCCACGAACGGGGCGAACAGCATGCACACCAGTTGCGTTTCGCTGAGCCCCAGGATCTTTTGCGCTTCGAGGGCGGCGTAGGCGCGGCGCTCGGGAATCGACGAAGGTGAGCCGAACAGCGCCCGAGCCTGCTCGCAGGCGTGTTCCGGCAGTTGCTTGCGATGCATGAGCATGATCGCCCGCTGCACGTAGTCACCGTATCCCGTTTCGTAGCTGCGCCCTTGCACGTAACAGGCCTGCAGGCCGTGCAAATGAGCCAACAGCAACGGGCTAAGGTATTCGTTTTCGATCGCCGAAGGCATGAGACCATCGGTCTGTACCCGCAGGAATTCGTTGAAAAGCGGCCAGTTGGTGCCTTCCAGGCGATCGACGATCAGGTCGTCGATGCCGATGTGACTCATCCGCCGGCAGGCTTCGTAATGCCCCTCGGGTTTCCATGCGCCAAGGCGCTCAGGACCGTAGAAATGCTCGTAGAGATCGTTGTTCAAGGTATCAAGATGCGCAAAAAGGCTGTCGAAGCAGCCTATATTGTCGGTCGGCAGGCCGATCTTGCGGGCCGCGCGGCGAAGGCCTGAAATGAACTGCCTTTGCTGGCGAGGCGTATCGCTGCTGACCATCGAATCCACGCCAGACTCCCAGCGGGCCATGTGCCGATAGAATTCTGTCATCGCCAGGTAGCCCTCACTCCCGATTTCCAGGGGGCTGTCGACCGAGCGAAGGTGCCCCAGGGCCAACAGGTCCATGCGATTGGCCTCGTGCCCCGCCACCGACAAGGGCTGCCGGTGATTGAACGGCAACACTTCGCGGTTATCCGCCATCAGCAATTCAACCCGGGGATCGTCATAGACAAACAGCGCGCTGTAGCAGCGATGGATGTTTTCAAGCGTCGCCTGGGTGGTCTCGCTCAAGCGCGGCGTGGCGACGCGCAAGGCGAAGGTCACCGGATGCCGGCCCGCGATGCTGAGCTGCGCGGCCCGCAAAGCGGTTAATACATAAAAGCCCTCCCGGCTGCCGTTCTGGACCGTCAACACCCGATAATCGCCAATCCGGTCGATGCCTCCGGCGGCGACAATCAATCGCTGGATCAAAAGCTGCAACGCAGTCCGTTCGGCCCGGGAATAAAAACCCAACAATCGTTGCAGTATCTGTTGATACACGTGAGTCATTGCCTGCTCATGAATTGCACTCATAGCCATTTACCTGAAATTCAACTATCGGCGCCGCACCCGCACCTACGTGACCGTGCGACGTGTTGATCTGAAAGGATCGTTCTAGTACCCAAAGAGTATTAGCAATACGCTCAAGCGTTGCTTGTCGTAATTATTTGATACATACACAACGAGTCACCTCGCGCGCTTGGCATCCCCCGCCGCGGGCCTTTAAAACCGGGGGGCTCGCCGCGCGGGCCGCACGTCCTAGGAGAATTCCGACAACGTCCCACAGATAATGAGTACGCAAAATAAGGAACTTGCCGAACTTTAATTGACCCTCTACCCCACTCTGTTCTCGCCAGAATCGATAGATAGCCCCGTCCCCATTAACGCTCGTTGCAGCTTGAATGTGCCTTGAAGGATGAACGCCTTCGAGAAAGTTATACCGCACCACGACTTCTTCCTTGATATGGAAATCAGCGTTCAATTATCAGGACTTAAATAATGATTAGAAGATACAGATTGAGGGCAAAAACCAGTTCAGATGTTCACCGACAAACCGTTTCTGCCTTGAACGAACCGGGACAGGCAACTTGAGGGGGCTTGCGAGACACGAATGCACCGCCGCCAGGCAGCCAGTGTCGTGGGAAAGGAAGGATGGGGATCAAGCCGAACAGCGCAAGAGCCCGGCGATGACTCTTGCGCAAGACAGGTATCAGGCGGGGTCGACAACCTGAAGGGCAACGCGCTCACGGCAAGGGCATTCACCCATGTACCGGTGAGCTTCGACAAACTCGGAGAACGGGAAGACCCGAGTCTTGAGTGGCAACAACACGTGATCGGCGGTCAGTTGATTGATATCACGCAATGCTCGCTGCAACGCCACCTGGTCCTGGAGGATGCCCAGTTCCGGTTTGCCGGTAAAATTGCCGATGCAGTGCACGAAGAACTGAATGTTCTTCTGGAACGCCGCGCAGGCCGGGAACGGCGTCTGGTTGCCACCCTGCAAGCCATACAACACCAGGCTGCCACGGGGCGCCAGCACATCACCCAACAGTGACATCTGCGGCCCGCCGAGCCCGTCGAATACCACGTCGACGCCACGGTTGTCGGTGAGCTTGTTGATCTGCATCAGCAAGTCCTGCTCTTCGGTGACGATGACTTTCTCGGCACCCAGCGACAACAGGTACTCACGCTCGTCAGCTGTCTTGGTGGCCGCGATCACCCGCACACCCAGGGCCTTGCCCAGCTGGACAAAGGATGGTCCGGCGCAATGACTGGCATCGGTGACCAAGGCGAATTGCCCCGGTTTGACCCGCGCCAGGTCCATGTAGGCAAAATACGCGATCAGCAGCGGCGTGTAATGCACGGCGGCTTCGATCGGGCTGAGCACGTCGGGATAACGGGTCAGGGCGGTGCGGGGCAGTACGATGACTTCACCGTACACCGGATAATCGTTCGGGCTTTCGGCCGGAAAACTGGCAACCTTGTCGCCCACGGCCAAGTCATCGACGCCATCGCCGACGGCGGTTACCACGCCGGCCATTTCATGGCCCAGGCCCGAAGGCAGGCGTGCCTGGGAGGACGCCAGGTTTTGGCGCCACAACGTGTCGTACCAACTGATGCCGATCGCTTCGACGCGGACCTGCACTTCTCCTGGCGCAGGAAGAGCCGCCGCATGCTCTTCGCATTTGAGCACCTCGGCACCACCAAACTTGTGAAAACGGATCGTGCGGGACATCGCAAACCTCGTCAAAGTAACCTCTAATGCCATGAACTCTATCCGGGCTTTGTACCCAAGACCATCAGTGGCTATTAATAGTCGACATGCCTGTCATTGATTCCGCAGCAAGAAAAACCAACCACTCCTGTAGGACTTACCTAAGAAAACTCAATTAGCCGATGCAGAGTACCAGCCTTTCCCCGTAAGATTCATGCCGGCCATTGTTCCCATATGGCCGTTCACGTCAAGCTTACCGAATCTGCCAGGACCCCAGATGAATCGTAATGACCTGCGGCGTGTCGATCTGAACCTGTTGATCGTGTTCGAAACGTTGATGCATGAACGCAGCGTGACTCGCGCGGCTGAGAAGCTGTTTCTAGGCCAACCGGCCATCAGCGCCGCGCTGTCGCGGCTGCGCAGCCTGTTCGATGACCCGCTATTCGTGCGCACCGGCCGCAGCATGGAACCTTCGGCTAGGGCGGTGGAGATCTTCGCCCTGCTCTCTCCGGCCCTGGATTCGATTTCCACGGCCGTCAGCCGCGCCGCGGAATTCGACCCGGCCACCAGCACCTCGGTGTTTCGCATCGGCCTGTCGGACGACGCCGAATTCGCCCTGCTGCCGATGCTGCTCAAGCGCCTTCGGGCCGAAGCGCCGGGCATTGTGCTAGTGGTGCGCCGGGTCAACTACATTCTGATGCCGGGCTTGCTGGCCTCCGGTGAAATCTCCATCGGCGTCAGCTACACCGACGACCTGCCAGCCAACGCCAAGCGCAAGGTCTTGCGGCGCAGCTTGCCCAAAGTGTTGCGGGCCGACACCGCGCCGGGACGACTGACCCTGGACGAATTCTGCGCCCGCCCCCACGCCCTGGTCTCCTTCGCAGGGGACTTGAGCGGCTTCATCGACGAAGAACTGGCAAAACTCGACCGCAAGCGCCATGTGGTGTTGGCCGTGCCGCAGTTCAACGGCTTGAGCACGCTGCTGTCGGGCACCGACATCATCGCCACCGTGCCCGACTACACCGCCGACGCACTGACCGCCGCCGGTGGCGTACGCGCCGAAGACCCACCCATACCGGTGCGCAGCTTTGAATTGCACATGGCCTGGCGCGGTTCTCAGGACAATGATCCTGGGGAGCGCTGGTTGCGTTCGCGGATTCAGATGTTTTTTGGCGACCCGGATAGCCTGTAACAGATTCCACCGAGTTCCGAAAAAAGTGTTAACCCCATGTTGAGTGGCCTTAACACATCAGTCATTGAAACTGTCATGGCGCACTCAACAACAGATTGCAATCTCGGCCTCGCGACATCCGAGGCCAGACCGCTTACACCTTCAGGCTAAAACCTTTGTGACGTCACACTCTCCACTCAGGCTCAAACCAATTCGGCTAAAGATGCCGGATTGAAGCCCTTCAGATCCGCATAATCGCCCTTTTCCACTTTGGCGGCCCAATCCTTGTCACTCAGCAGAACACGTCCTACTGCGATCAGATCAAACTCTTCGCGTTCCATGCGCTCGACGAGCCGATCCAGGCTCGCCGGGGTTGAGCCTTGGCCGGCGAATGCGTGAGTCACATCATTATCCAGCCCGACCGAGCCGACGCTAATGGTTGTGGCTCCAGTGACTTTCTTCGCCCAGCCAGCGCAGTTCAGCCCGTTTTCACCGTCAATTTCGGGAAACTCAGGGTCCCAGAAGCGTCGCTGCGAGCAATGCAGAACATCAACACCCGCCTCGACCAACGGTAGCAGCCAGTCTTCCATTAAGGCAGGCGTCTCGGCGAGGCGCACCCCAAAGTCCTGCTGCTTCCATTGGCTAACGCGCATGATGATAGGGAATTCGGGCCCAACCGCGTGACGAACTGCAGTCACGATCTCTGCGGCAAAGCGGGAGCGTTCTTTGATCGTCGGTCCGCCATAACGATCGGTGCGCTGATTGGTGCCGGCCCAGAAGAACTGGTCGATCAAATAACCATGAGCCCCATGGATCTCAACGGTGTCGAAACCCAGTCGTTTGGCATCCGCCGCGGCCTTGGCGAAAGCAGCAACTGTGTCTGCAATATCTTCTCCGCTCATTGCCACGCCGCGCCGGTCGTTTGGCGAATCGAGGCCAGATGGGCTTTCAACCGGCGCATCAGGCTCCCAGCCGCTGACGTCACGCACTGCGCCGGTGTGCCAGAGTTGCGGCCCCATACGGCCCCCAGCATTGTGAACAGAATCGATCACGTTCTTCCATCCAGCGAGTGCTGCTTCACCGTGGAAAAAAGGAATGCCGGAGCCGTTACGTGAAGCGGGACGATCAACGACGGTCCCTTCTGACAAGATCAACCCGACTCGCCCCTCAGCCCGCCGCCGGTAGTATGCAGCGCTCCCTTCACCGGGGATGCCCTCCGGCGAAAATTGCCTCGTCATCGGCGACATGACAATCCGATTTTTCAGTTCAAGCGACCGAATGGAAAAAGGACGGAATAAAACGCTGGTATCAAGGTTTGACATTGAATGGACTCCCATTTGCTTTTGGAAGCCATATAAGTATATTTTGTAAACCAAATGTCAATCAGGCACCTAGAGTCGCCTAGGTATATATGAGGAAACTTCGATGCTGGAATTAAAGCCGCAATGTTTTTCATCGGAGTGCCCAAGCCGGGCGCTGTTCGACCAGATCGCAGACAAGTGGTCAATGATGGTTCTGGCGGTGCTGGATGACGGGCCACATCGCTTTAACGCCATCAGGCGTCGCCTGGAGGGCGTCACTCAGAAGGCACTGACTCAGTGCCTACGGCGCCTGGAACGAAATGGCCTCGTCTCGCGCAAGGTCATTTCGTTCTCGCCTGTGGCGGTCCAATATGAGATCACTCAACTGGGTCGAACACTGCAGCAGCCATTTCGCGAATTGCATAAATGGACGCTCGACAAATTGCCTGAGGTTGAAGCGGCCCGGTTGAAGTTTGATGAGGCTGCGGAGGTAAGCTGACGGGCGCCGTCACGCAAGCTTGTGATCAAGCTCGATGAAACCATCGGCCTGCCAATCCCAATCCTGTGCGTCGGCGGCGTCGGGGGCAGGTGCTCCACCGTATTCCATGGGCCGGTCGATATAGGCCGTCATCAGGCCGCAATTCCTGGCCGCCGCAAGATCGCTGTGGTGGCAGGCCACCAGGCAGAGTTCATTGGGTTTGAGATCCAGCGCCCTTGCCGTGAACAGGTACGCGGCAGGATCCGGTTTATAGGTTTGTGCAAATTCCGCCCCCAGCAGCGCGTCCCACTGCAAACCGTTATACCGGTTCATTGCGATCATCAAGGCCACATTGGCATTGGACAAGGTCACCACCGCAAAGCGTCGTCGCAGCAGGGCCAGCCCCTCGGCCACGTCAGGCCACGGGTCCAAGCGACGCCAGGCATGGGCAAGCGTGTGCAATACCTCGGGGGCAAGCTGATCGGCTTCCAAGCCGTAAGTCGTCAACAACTGGACCAGCGTCTCGTAGTGCAATGTATCCAGGACAACGAAGCCCCCATGCCCCTTGATGCACTCGCGCAGCGCTGGCGCATACAACCGGCGCCATTGCATTGCAAATTCTGCGGGGCTGACCGCGGGCAGGTAGGTCGACACGAATGGTCTCGCCTCACGTGCGATGCCTGAATGCCAGTCAACAACGGTGCCGAACACATCAAATGCCAACGCTTGTGGAAGTGTCATCGCAAGACTCCTCTGCTATTTACGGTCCAGCCCGGCACACCGGCCGCTGAGGCATTGGAACGCGGAAACCCAATCAGCTTAGCCTTATCCTTTTCAAGCGCCATCGATACTGCGCAGGTTCCTATAGCTTGTGACTGCCCAACACCAAATACCGCTGCGGCGCCGCCTTGCGCAGTCGCGCCGCCAGGAACACACCCGCCAGCAAGGCCGCGGGAATGATGGCGCAGAGACCATACGACAAGGCCTTGCTCGCGCCGGTCAACACATCGAAATGCACCACCGCGATGACCAGGACCGTCAACAGCGCCACGCAAGAGAACCCAGGAAAAATCCGCCCACGCCAGATCCCCAGCTTGAGTTCGGGGTGGCGCTGGGCAAAGACCCAGACCGCTGCGGAAGTCAGCGCCATCAGCAAGATCACGCAAAGCGTCGCCAGGTTGGAGAACCAGGCGAACAATTGCAGGATCGGGTCGGCATCCATGGCGGCGAAAATCAGTACCACCACGGCGGAGATCAAGCTTTGCAACGCCGAGCCCATGTGCGGGCTCTGGTGGACGCGATGGGTCGTGCCCAGCCGGCTGGGCAGCAAGCCGTCACGCCCGATGGCATAGAAGTAACGGGCCGCGGCATTGTGGAACGCCAACAGCCCGGCGTAGATGCTGACCATGAACAGCACGCGGATGACCTGGGTCAGGTGCGGGCCGACAAAGTGGTCGGACATGCCATAGATAAACGTCGTCGGGTCCTGCAAGGCCTGGAGCGTGGAGACGATTTTGTCCGCCCCCACGCCGATCACCATCGACCAGACCGACAGCGCGTAGAAACCACCGATCAGCAACACCGAACAGTAGGTGGCAATCGGGATCGTCCGTTGCGGGTTCTTGGCTTCTTCGCCGTAGATAGTGGTGGCCTCGAAGCCGATGAACGCCGCGAAGCAGAACAGCAAGCCGATGGACGGCGTGCCGCTGAACACGTGACTGCGATCAAACGCGTCGAGATTGATGCCGCTATCGCCGCCAGTCCTGAGAATGGCGAAATCCAGGAGCAGGATCGCCAGGTATTCAGCGATTACAATCACCGACAGCACCCGGGCCGACAGGTCGATCTTGCGATAGCCGAGAATCGCAACGCTGGCCATCGCCATCAGCGAGTACGACCACCAGGGCAATACCAGACCGAAGACGCTTTCCATCGTGCCGCTGACCACGCCCCCGAACATGCCATACAGCCCGACCTGGAGGATGTTGTAGGCGAACATCGCCAGCACGCCCGCAGCGCCACCGGCCAAGCCACCCAAACCGCGAGAGGTGAACGCATAGAAACCGCCAGCGTTGGTCACGTGTCGGGACATGGTGGTGTAGCCCACCGAGAACGCCAATAACACCGACAGGGCCAGGATCAGCAACGCCGGTGTGCCGGCGCCGTTGCCCAGCATGATGCCAATGGGGAAACCGCCGGCGATGACGCTCAAGGGGCTCGCCGCCGAAACCACGAAGAAGATAATGAAGCCGACACCCAGGGCCCCACGCTTGAGCTCCGTGTTGCTATTGACCGGGAGAGATACACTCATGTTTTCTTGACCTTATTGTATGAGGCAGTCGCTGTAGGACCGGTGCAGTCAAACGCACACCGTCACCGAATAGCGTTATTGTTCTTGTTTCACGCTGGATTCGATCCTATGCCTCTCCCTGAGCGCCCCATTAGCCCAAATCGGTAATCGGCACGGTCCCCTCAAAAAAGCCTGGCGTGGGGCTGATGCCAGTCAGTTAAGCTGCAAACCTGTGGGAGCAAAGCTTGCTCGCGATAGCGGCAGAATCGTCAATATCGTTGTCGGTTGGTTTACCGCAATCGCGAGCAAGCTTTGCTCCCACAGGGTTTATGCCGTTTGCTCCTAACTGACTAGACATTATGGCGTGAGGCCCTCTCACTTCATTGCAAGGCAATGCGCGCCGTCAGTTCCGACGCCGCGCCGATGACCAGGTCGCACAGGTAGCCCTGCTGGAACGCATGGAACCGCTCGCTACGCCCCACCAGGGTCATGCTCCCAAGCACTCGCCGTTTTTCGTCGAAGATCGGCGCCGCGACGCCACTGCGTCCCGGGTGCAGTTCGCTTTCGCTGATGCAGTAGCCCTGCTTGCGAATGGCGAGCAACCCCTTGGTGAACGGCTTCCACTCCAATCCCTGATGCAGCACTTGCGCGGGATTCGCGTGGACGTCGTAGATGCGGCGGATCTGGCGCGGCAGCAGATACGCCAATACGACCCGAGCGGTCGCACTGTGGAAAAGATCGATCGGGCGCCCTCGGTCGCCCCCCACCGGGCCGGCGTCGGAACCACGCTGGATCAGCACGTTGACCACCGAGTCGCCATGCCATTCGCTGACCAGCGCATCCAGGCCCGTGTCAGCCACCAGTTTATCGACCAGGCCCCGGCTGCCGGCCAGTAATGGATCGTAGTGGGCCATCTGATGCTCAAGCGTGACGATACGTGGGCCGAGGGCGTAGCCGCGTGGCAATCGCTTCAAAAAGCCCGCGTCGCCGAGCTCGCGCAGATAACGATAGGCGGTGGCGGGCGTGTAGCCGAGCTCCCGGCAAATGACGTCGACATCGATGACCGGCTGTTCAGGGCGAAACAAGTCGAAAACCCTGAGCAGGCGACGAAGGCTATTCATTTTTTCTACATCCTTGTGCAGGCAAATGCTCAAGCAAGCGCACAACCGCCGATGGCAGCGCGGGCGGTTTGGGACGGCAACTCTGCGAACAGCGCCTGGTACTCCGCCGCAAAATGGCTCAGGTGATAGAAGCCCCACTGGGCCGCCGCATCGCCAATCGAAAGACGCGACGCGGGGGTGGACATCAGGGTTCGGCGCACGCCGTTAAGCCTCACCGAGCGCAGGTAATTGACCGGTGTCGTCTCGGTCACCGAGCGGAAGCTGTTCTGCACGGTGCGCCGACTCACCTGGAGTCGCTGGCACAACTCGTCCACGCTGGGCACGTTGTTCAATTGCGCGGTCGCCAGGCGGTGACATTTTTCGACAATGTAACTGCGCGTGGAGCTTGGCGTGCGCTGCTGCTTGTCGCAGGCGGGATCGGTCATCAACTGCAGCAACTCACCGAGCATGGTCTGTTCCAGCGCCATTTCCCGGTCCTGCGAATTGTCGAGTTCTTCACTCAAGAGCGCCTGGGAGAACGCCGCCAGCATTCGATGGCGAGCCTCGGCATAGCGTTGAGTGGAAACCTTGATCACCGGCTGACGCAACAACTGGCTGATTTCCTTGGCCGACGCGGTTTGCGCCAACGCTTGCTCGAACAAGTCACGCTCGAAGGTGATCGCCAGCAGTTCCATGCCCAGCGGCATGTGGAACATGAACTCCTCGCCACCCTGGAGAAAGAACAGGCTGCTGTCGTCCACTTCCCGCCCTTGCATCCGTATCGTACCCGGGACGGTGATCGGCACGGCGAAACACATCTTGCCCCGAGGGGCCACGCCATGCTGCACAACACGCTGATTGATCTGCTCGCGAAATACGTGGCAGCGCGGCGTCGTCAACTGGATAAGTGAGCTCTCAGCCAAACCCGCGGTTAACTGGTTGTAGTCCTGGCTCCACTCCTGGACGGTGGCGGCGTGGACATGAATGTCGTGGAAGTGGCTGATGTTCTGATTTTTCATGATGACGAAAGCCTCGGCCAATATTCTTGTTTTTAGATCGCCTTCACGAGCGATATTCTCACATAAAGAGAATTCTGCAAATTTTCTTTGCGCAATGTCAGCGCTTCGGTGCTGACGCTCGGAACGGCCCGCCCAATGTGCCGATTCGGGCTACCGGCCAGGAACGGGCCACGAGGATGATCGAGACACTGAAACCGACATCCTGAGAGACCGTCATGAGTGAAGCCAAACTTGAAGCCCTCCACTTCGCGGATGCCCCGCGGATTACCTCCACCATTCCCGGCCCAAAGACCACCGAGGCCCTGGCGTTGTCGGCGCGTACCGAATCGATGGCACGCGGCGGCGGACGCATGCCCGTGGCCATGGACCGGGCGTTCGGCGCGACCTTCAAGGACGCCGATGACAATACCTACATTGACCTGTCCGCTGGCGTAGGCGTCAGCAGCGTGGGTCGCTGCCACCCGAAGGTGGTGCAGGCCATTCGCGAACAGTCCGAAGTGCTGATGCACGCACTGGAGATCAATAGCACCCGACGCACCGAACTGGCCGCCAAACTCTCGGAGATCGCGCCCGACGGCTTGCGCGGCGACTGCATCACGTTCTTCACGCAAAGCGGCAGCGATGCGCTGGAAGCGGCCATCAAGTTCGCCAAGCGCGTCACCGGACGGCACCAGATCATCGCCTTCCACGGTGGCTACCACGGCGTGTGGAACGCTTCCGGTGCGCTGACGACCGGCACGGCCTATCGCAAAGGTTATGGCGCCCAGATGGGCGGCGTCATTCACGCGCCCTACCCTTATGCCTACCGTTTCCCCTTCGACACCACGCACAAAAGCGCCGAGCAGATCGCCGGTGAGTACGTGGATTACCTACTGAACACCCCCTACACCGCCGCCGACGACGTGGCTGCCGTGATCGTGGAACCGGTACAGGGCGAAGGCGGCTACGTGCCTCCCTCGCCAGAATTCCTGCAACTGTTGCGCAAGGCCTGCGACCGCAGCGGCGCACTGCTGATCGTCGATGAAGTGCAATCCGGTGCGGGGCGTACCGGCAAGATGTGGGCGGTCGAGCATTCCGGCGTGAAACCCGACATGCTCACCTTCGGCAAGGGCATTGGCAGCGACCTGCCAATGGCGGGACTGATCATGCGCTCGGACCTGGCGGCGGCGATTCCTGACGGATCGATGCCCAACACCTTCGCCGCCAACTCGTTGTCCGCGGCCGTGGCGCTGACCAACATCAGCATCCTCCAGGACCCGGAGCTCGATCTGCTCAACCGTGCCCACACACTGGGGCTGGAAGCGCAGGAACGTATCCGTGGCTTCGGCAGCCCGCTGGTCGGTGAGGTCCGTGGTCGCGGCCTGATGATCGGGATCGAGCTGGTCTCGGACCCGACCACCAAGGCGCCACTGGCACCGGAAAAGATCGGCCAACTCATGGGTTACCTGCTGAGCCACGGCGTGCTGATGATTCCCTGCGGTCGCTACAGCAACGTGATGCGTGTCATGCCCTCGCTGACGATCTCACGGGCGCTGTTCTTCAAGGCCCTGGACATCTTCGGCGACGCCCTGGATTCCCTCGATGCGTGACATGTCCCGACTCCTGCCCATCACCCATGGACTTCAAAATGACTGAGCACTTGAAACACTTCATCGCCGGCACGCCCTTCGAAGCCTCCGACGGGCGCCGCATCAACCTCGTCAACCCGGTGACAGAACAGGTCTATGGCAGCTGCGCCCGCGGCACCGCTGAAGACGTGGACCGTGCCGTGGGGGCCGCACGCAACCAGCTCGAACGTGGCGCCTGGAGCCAGCTTGACGGTGCCCAGCGCGCTCGACTGCTGTCGAAACTGGCCGACCTGGTGGAGCGCGACACCGATGTACTGGCCGATATGGACGCCGACGCCATCGGCCGCTCGCCGATCGAACCGCGCCGGCTGGACCTGCCCAATGCGGTCGCCAACCTGCGCGCCTCCGCCGGCTGGGCCAACCAACTCGAAGGGCGGACCATTCCCTCCGGCGGCTACTTCGGCACCAAGTCCCTCTCGTACACGGTACGTGAGCCGGTGGGCGTGGTCGGTGCCATCGTTCCCTGGAACTCACCGCTGATGATCACGGTCTGGAAGCTCGCCGCTCTGCTGGCGGCAGGCTGCACCGTGATCATCAAGCCGTCGGAAGAGACACCACAGTCGGCCCTGCACCTGGCTACGCTGGCCCAGGAAGCGGGCTTCCCGGATGGCGTGATCAACGTTGTCACCGGCTACGGCAACGAGGTGGGTCGCGCCCTGTGCGAACACCCCCATGTCGACAAGATCAGCTTCACCGGCAGCCCCGAAGCCGGACGCGAGATCCAGCGCACCGCCGGCGTACTGTTCAAGCGCGTGGCCCTGGAGCTGGGCGGCAAGAGCCCGCAGATTGTCTTCGACGATGCCTCCTTCGACGACGCGCTGTTCGGCTGCTCCCTCGGCCTGTTCGCCAACCAGGGACAGGTCTGCGCGGCCGGTTCGCGCATCCTGGTCCAACGCAACCTCGCCGATCGCTTCGCCGCAGCGCTGGCCGATGCCGCACGCGCCGTCAAGGTGGGCGACCCTCGCCAACCCGGCGTGCAGATGGGGCCGGTGGCCAAGAAGGCGCAATTGGATCGCGTCAACCGCTACATCCAACTGGGCATCGACCAAGGGGCCTCGCTGCTGGCCGGCGGGGTATCGAACCCTGAACAGGGTTGGTTTGTCCGGCCGACGATCTTCGCCAACGCCCGCAATGACATGGCGATCGCCCGGGACGAAATTTTCGGCCCGGTCGGCACGGTGATCACGTTCGACAGCGAGGATGAGGCGATCGCACTGGCCAACGACTCCAACTACGGCCTCGCGGCCACGGTCTGGACGAGCGACCTGGCGCGAGCGCACCGCGTAGCGGCGGCGATAAAGGCCGGTGCCGTGGGCATCAACTGCTGGAGCCCTCTGGACGCCAACCTGCCCTGGGGCGGCGTCAAGGCCAGCGGCATTGGCCGAGAAGGAGGATTCAGCGGTGCGTTGGCCTACACCGAGGAGAAGGTCATCACCGTACTGTTGCCCAGCGCAAAATAAACCCGCACTGACCCGGCCACCTTCCAAGTCTCTGTGCCATGGAAGGTGGTCGTTCAAATGTGCATTCCGATGCTCTGATGATCGATGGAGAGACCGTGATGAATCCGGTAAATCAAACAATAATTGATCGGTATCCGACGTCCCTGCGGCTTTTGCACTGGGTGCGCGCAGTACTTATCGCAGGCCTCCTCTGGGCAGGCTGGCACATGACCGGGATGGATGACGAAGTGGCGAGTAAATACGAGCTCTATTACCCGTGGCACAAATCCTTTGGGGTGCTGGCATTCCTGGTGGTCCTGGTCCAGATCGCCCTGCGGGTGAGAACGGCCAGGCTGCCGCAACCGCCAGAGACGCTGGCACGGTATGAGCGGGTTTCGTCAAGGCTCGCTCACCGTACCTTGTACGCGCTGCTGGTGATCGTGCCGTTGATGGGCTATTCGATGTCGAGCACCTACACGATGAGCGACGGCGTGTTCTTCTTTGGGGTGAATCTTCCGGAACTCTTGGGCAAGAATGACGACTGGTTCGTCGTCTTCCAATGGCTGCATAAAGTGCTCGCCTATACCCTGCTCGGCCTGATCCTGGTGCATGTCGCCGGCGCCCTCAAGCATCGGTTCTATGACCGCGACCCGCGAAACGATGTCCTGCGCCGCATGCTGTGACGTGATGAGGCGTTGGCGAAAGATGCCAACGCCTTCACTCACGGCTCGGACCGCAGAGACCCGGTAAAGTCCGCCGGCAAAGCGATTGGCTTGACGAGTCGCGCATCCTCCGGCAGCAAGTACCCCTCCTTGATCGCCTGTTGTTTGGCGGCCTCGAAACGACTCGCATAATTTGCATGACTGCCATACAACGCCTTCAGCCGCTGCGCGGAATACGGCACCTTCGTGTCGTAGGCTGAACCGCAGCCGGTCTCCTGGTCGGTCAGGTAGGTGGCGCTTGGCACCCTGATCCACGGCGGACGCACACCCCCCAGCATGTTGCCGGTCTGCGGATCGCGGGCAACGCCCTTCCCCTCGCGACCGACCCGTTCAGCCTTGGGCATCGGCGTACCTTCACGCACCCAGCGATCCATCGCGTCGAGGATCGCCGACACGACCGTCTCCACCGGCTCGTCATAGAGGAACTGGCAGTGCGGATCGTTGCGCTTGTCACCGTCAGCCGGGTGCGGCTCTGTCCCGTCGGTGCCTTGATCGACAAGACGCAGGTGTGGCATGCCCGCGATCTCGTAGTAGCGCAGCTTCGGTTGGTCTGTATCTGGCGGTAGCGCGATCTCCTGGTTGGCATCGTGTACCACCTCGGTCTGGCTGTAGACCGTCACGAAAGGCGCGTCCGAGGGGATTTTGCGCGGAACCCTGAGCACCTCGCCACCCAGGTCGCCATACACAACGTGCCCCGTCATGTAGGCGTCGATCAGCGGCTTGCCGTCCGGCATGCGCCACTGCTGATGACGGCCCTGATCGAGGTAATCGAGCCAGAGCTGCCCATTGATTGCCCAGGTGTTGACATAGATACGCTTGACGTCGAGCCCCTGGGTGGGGCCGTGTACAAGGTTTGACTTGAGCAGCAAGGCCAGTTGCGCGGCAATGCCCTGCGCCTGGGGCGGGTACTGGTCGGGACCGTCACCGCGTCGAAACCGGTCGCTGTCGTAGTAGCTGCCGAGCGGTGCATAGCGCTTGTAGTCGTAGCGCCGCATGAAGTCCAGATTCAAGTTGCGGGGCTCAGGATCCCAATCCAGCGTCTTGGGATCGTTCGCCGGCCGATTGATGCTGAGTGTGTAGCCGGCGAATGCATACCCCTTGCGCAGCAGGTAGTTGCGGGTGAGGATCCAGCCCGCGCCGCGTTCGCCCATCCAACTGAACGGTTCCATCACGACGGTGCCGTTGAAGCGTCCAGGGTCCTTGGGTTTGCGGATAAGGAAGCGCGTGACGTAGGGCGCGTCGAACACATGCTCGCCAGAAGCGGTGATCGCTGGCGCGAGCCCTAGCATGTAGTACTCCTCCTCTACATACCCGAACCTCTCCAGGTCGACATACTCGGTGCCGTGCCTTGACGCGGACGCGAGCGGTAACTGACCGCTGGGAGGCACCTGGGAGATTTGCGGCATGGATGGCGTTTGCGCGACGACGGGCGCAGCCGTCGTCAGTACCAGCAAAGCGGCCATGGAAAGTCTGGACAACCGAACCTTGCCCGTGGGCTTCATTTCCAGGCTCCGATGGTTTTCCCATTGGGCAACCGCAGCGCCTGGAGGGCACCACCCGTCTTCGTCTCGTCCTTCATCGGAGCGAGCTGCAGGTCGACCTTGTCGCCCGGCTTGAGCGTATTGGCCATCCAGCCCTGGCGCATCAGGATGTTCGGGCCGCCGGCCTCGATCGCCCAGGTCTCGGTCTTGTCCCCGACCGGCACATCGACGAACAACCAAACGTGAGGGTTTTTAAACTGCACCTCACTCACTGTGCCGGCAATCGCGACGAGCTTCGACATGTCGAAGGCTGAGTAGGAATGGTGGGCAAAAGCCGCCGGGGCCGACAAGCCCAGGAACGCCAAACTGAACAGAATGGATTTGAGATTCACTTCGTGTCTCCTTGATTATTGTTGTCCGCTGGGTTCAGGTTCCGTCGCTCGGGAATCGTCGTGATTTCCGCGCCCGTCACAGGATCGATCGACTCGTTATTGCTGTCCTCGCAGACGAACTCCATGAATTCGACACCCTTGGGCGCACGGCGGAACGTCAGCGGCGCCCACTGCCATGGCTTGACCAGCGCATCCGGGTCTTCGACCCTGCCGTCCACCTGCAGCAGGCCTTCGTCATTGATGAAGATCCTCTCTTTGATGATCATGCGGGGGCCGTGGCCCAGCGCGTCGTCGGCATGCCCATACTCGCTCAACGTGGTTTCCTGGCGGATGTTGGTCGTCTCGACGACCAACACATTTCCCTCCCAGCGTGCGACTGAATGGCCCTCGAACGTCGGGGGAGCTTCCTCCGGATTGGGGTGGGCGCGCCCATCGAGGTAAATGCGACGAGTCTCGCGCAGGAACTCTTGCGCCCAGTTGATTTGCGTCGGCGTCTGCATGATCTCTACCGCGTAGGGCCCGACCATGTTCGTTGGCATGCCCAGCACCTTGCACGAGGTCTTGAACTCGCTGCCCACTTTGGTGAGGGCTTCAGCGCGTTTCCTGGCGCTCTCGAGGTAGACCCCCTTGAGTTCCGGCGTGGTGCCGAATGGAGGGCCAATATTGGTGTCGGGGTTATCGGCACCCGTGCTGTTGACGAGGGGGTCTACGGAACTCCCCACCGGCATCCAGAGCCCGCTGATGTCGGGCGGTGCGGCTTTCGGCTGGGCCGCGCTGGCGGTTGCATTGGGCGTTGCGGCGATGGCGAACGAAGGATTCGCCGAGGCGGCCAGAATGGCCAGCAGCGCGATGACTGCATGAGCAAGAGGGAGCATTTTCATAGGCATGACCTGCGTCTTTTTCTACACGTTGGTAGTGACTGACATCCCGGAAACCGCCACCGTTGAAGTGCGTGACGGCCGGTGCCAGGCGCGTGGGTGTGGTTTATTCCAGGGGGAAGATACGCAAGCACTCCGTTGGGGAGATATCCCAAATCAGCATGCGCTCACGGTGTGTGGCGGCGTGGATGGCCGCTCAGAAACTCACCCAGGCGATGAGCTGGAAGTAGGTGTTCGTCGATGCGCTCCCACTCTGGTTGCCACCGTTGCCGAGCCACTTCTCAGGCTTGTAGAAACCGACAAGGGGTGAGAGCGTGATGTTGTCCGTCACCATCCAATCCAGAAAGAAGTCGACCTCGCGTGCGCTGAAGTCCTGCTCCCCCCGTCGGGAAAGCTGGTGGTAGTCGAAGGCCATCGCGTTAAGCGTCAACTTGTCGGTCGGCATGACCGAGAGCAGCACATCATTGATCTGCATGTTCGAAGTCACTGAACCTGCGTAATTCACTGCGACTTCACCTTGGTAGCGTTTACGAAAACCGCCCTGGAACAGGAAGTCCCAGCCTTCGGAATAGCGCGTATAGCGATAGCTCACCGTCGGTTGCCATTTGACATCCGCGAAGGTGTAGCCCGCGTCGAAGAACATCGCCCGCTGCGACCCCGACCGTTTTTCCTGGCGCGCCACTTCGAATGCGAAATCGGCGTTCTCGATGCCGGCATTGCCCTGGCCACGGATGCTGTAGATGTCCATGCCCTTGCGCTCCCCCCGATCGCCGAAGACGTATCGCTCTTCGACATCCAGGCCGCGCACGTACGTTGAACCGATCGAGCCGATGGGCGTCGTGTAGTCGACAGTGGCGGCCGCCACTTCGGTCTTGGACTGCCCGGGGTTATCCGACTTCAACCAGATCAAGCTGCCATGAAGGCCCTGCGTACCGCCCAGCTTCAGGACTGCCGTATTACCGAACGCCAAGCGCGGGCCGAGGTAAAAGGCACCGCCGCGATTGAACCGGCCATCCGCGACACCCTCGATGGGGTTGAAGGCGTTCCCGGGGGCGAACCCATCGTCGGTGATCAGAAAGCCGTCCACCGTCACGATCTGTCGGCCAAAAGAGAAATCAACGCCGTCCGTGCCCAACGCCGGAATCAAATCAGCTGACTTCCAGCCCAGATAGGCCTCTTCCACAGCGGTTTCTCTCTCGTTTCCGGCGGTGAGCGCTCCCGCATCGCCATCGCCCCATGACCCGGTACTGATCATGCTGAACCCGCCGTAGATCGAGCCGGCGGCGATCTGATCCGTCGTGCCGCTCAAACCATACTTGGCGAACCCTTCCTGCCACCGCATGCTGCCGGGCTCCCGTTGTGGGTCGCCGAGGTAGTTCTCGCTGCTGCCGAACCAGCCAAATCCCGCCCACAGCTCGGCGTTCAGGACGGTCCCACCGTCGTTTTCGTTGTACAGCTCGTAGCCCTGTGCCTGCGGCTCGAACGCGCAGAGTGCAACCAGCGAAAGCAATGGGGCGTAATGGGGGGTGCGCATGACGTCTCTCCTGTTTTTATATTTATGAGGCGAGTCATGAGTGTTCCGATTCGGGTCGCCCCTGCGGTAGCCCAAATCAGCATGTGCGAGGACCGGCGACCCATTTTTCTCAGCGTCCCCCTGCCCGCCGGAAAACATTTCCAGAGACTTGAACGGTTGCCGTTTTGGGCTACGGCATGCCCAGGCGTCGCCCCTATGCTGGGGCCATAAGAACGCATAAGAATGAGGCACCCGTCATGACCCCAATACCGCTGTTACGTCAGGGGCTTTGCCTACTGACCATCGTCGCCTGCAGTGCCCTGCCGTCCCTGGCCACTGCCCACCATTCATTCGCACTGTTCGACCAGACCAAGACCGTCACAGTCAAGGGCGTCGTCGAGCGCTTTGCCTGGACCAATCCGCACATCACGATCTACCTCGATACCCCCGGCCCGCCGCCCCAGCGATTCAAGATCGAGACGGGCAGCGTCAACGCGTTGCAGCGTGCTGGCTGGAGCGCTGATTCGATCAAGGCCGGCGAGAGCGCCGAGGTGTCCTTCAGGCCGCTGAAAAACGGTGATCCGGGCGGCCTGCTGGTGGAGATCAAAATCGGTGACGTCGTGCTCACGGGCGGCGGATAAGAAGTTGGCTCCTTCCCAGCTTCATGGCCACCGAGCCAAACCGAACAAGCCAGCCAGCAGCGTGGAGACGTTTCAATGAAACCGGTACGAACCTTGAGCGCAGCAACAATCTTCTTCGGCGTCATCCTCGCGACGGTCGTCGGGGTGTGCCACGCAGCGCCGTCCAAATCCCAGAACAACCCGCGCCCGGACATCAGCGGCACCTGGGAAAGAACCCCGGACGACTGGTTCGGTGAGAACCCGGACGATCCGGTGCACCCTGGCGGCCCGATGGACCTGAAGGAACCCTACGCTGGCGAATACGCCGCACTGAAAAAGAAACAAGCCGCCGCGAATGAAGCCGGCGCGCCATTGGCCACAACGAGCTCCAGGTGCCTGCCCGAAGGCATGCCGACGATGATGGCGGCGCTGTTTCCGATCCAGATCATTCACGACGACAAGCAGGTGATTGTCCTCGGCGAGTACCTCCAGCAGGTGCGGCGGATTCTCCTGAACCAAGCCATGCCGCCCAAAGAGAAGCTCGACCCCAAATATCAGGGCCATTCCCGCGGCCACTGGGAAGGCGACACGCTGGTGGTGGAGACGCAACGCGTGCGAACCGACGTGACGTTCTATGACGTTCCCCACGGTGAGGCGATGAAGATCACCGAACGCATCAGGCTAAAGGGGCCAGACCACTTGCAGAACCAGGTGGTGATCGAAGACCCGCAGGTGCTCAACACCCCGTATCGCTTCACGTTCGACTACAAGCGCTCCAACTACGCCATTCAAGAATATGTCTGCGAGAACAACCAGATCGTGATCGACAGCGAGGGCAAGGCGTCCCTCAGCCGTGAGTGAAGCCCCTATTGGATCAAGACAGTGTTGGGGCTGCTGCGCAGCCCAGCGGGAGCAAGCTCCCTCGCCACAAAAGGCGGCGTTTGCCACAGGTTGGCGGGCAACGTAATGGGATCTGATTACCCCACAGCACTGCCCAGCCAAACGCAAAACCGTGGCGAGGGAGCTTGCTCCCGCTGGGGTGCGAAGCGCCCCCAAACCAGGCTGACGTTGCTCCCTTGGAGATGACCGGATGGAACGACCAATAACTATCAGCCTTCTACGGCCGATGCTGCCAGGGGTCATGCTCTCGCTGATCCTCACCTCGAACACGTTCGCCGAGGTGCCGCGCATGCCCACGGCCATCGCCATACCGCCCTCCAGCGAGCCACCGCTGTCGTCGGCGAAACGGCCGGGCACGGAGCACAGCGATCTCGCCAAGTACGGCTACGTCGAGGAGGAGTTTTACCTGCAAGGCGTCGCCCCAGCCATTACCGCCGCCGGCAAAACCCTCTTCGAGGCGCCTTACACCACGCGCATCCTGGTGCGTAAACCAACAGACCCGGCGCGCTTCAATGGCACGGTGGTGATCGAGCCGTTCAGTTGGTTTGGCGAGCGTGGCGCAGGATGGATCCTGACCCGTGACTACTTGCTGCGGCGCGGCTACGCGTACGTCGGCTACACGCTGAACATGAACAAGCCGGCCGTCGATCCCAAGTTCATCGCGGATACCCCGGCCGCCGAAGCGGAGCAAATTGCCCAGTACGGACGGATCGTGAACTTCGAGTTCATGCGCCGCTTCGACTACGCGCGCTATGCGCCGCTGGGCACCTACTACGATCCACAGCGTTTCACCCGTGGTGAAGGTCCTGACCCGTTCGTGCCACAGTCACAGGGGATCGCGGCGCAGCTGGCGTTACTGCTCAAAACCAATGCAGCGCAAGGCCCTTTGGCCGGCCTGGATGTGCATCGCGTCTACGTCAACAGCTGGGCGGTGACCGCGCAAGTCTGGATGGACTACCTCGACCAGGGCCGGCACCAGCAATGGCGCATGCCCGACGCACGGCCGTTGATCGATGCCTATATGACGGGGCGCATGGCCTATGGCGAGGTGGGCGGCGACGTGATCCGGCTGCCGCGGCAGATGCCCGACGGCGTGCCGTTCGTGACCGTCTACAGCCAGTCCGAACTGATGCACGACGTGATCGAAGGCATCGACCTGCCGCCGGACACCGACAGCCCGCAGCTTCGTTATTACGAAGTGACCGGCATGCCCCATCTGCGGCTGGCCGACCTCGGTACGGAACATACCGAACTGTTCGCGAACGACGTCGGCAAGGGCGACGACCCACGGTGCCGGACGCTGTACGACGAGCCGGCGGAACTGGTCGTCTCGGCCCTCCTGGATGGCATGGACCACTGGGTGCGCGAGGGCAAAGCCATGCCGAAGGCCCCCCGAGTCGTACGCGAGGGCAAGGCCGCCGTGCGCGACCCCGCTACCGGCAACTTGCAAGGGGGCGTGCGCCCGCCCTGGATCCAGGTGCCCAGCGCGACCTACCTCACCGACCAGGAGACCGGCTGCGGCCTGATCTACGACACCAAGGTGCCCTACGCCAAGGACGTGCTTGGCCAGCGCTATGGCAGTTTCAGCCATTACGCACAGGCATTCGAAGACGCCAAGCGCCTCTCGATCAAGCAAGGCTATCTCCTCCCGGAGGACGCAACGGGCCTGCGTCCGATCGCGAAACCTCAAGACTTCTAACTCAACGCGGAAGCAAAGCAGATGTCATCAGAACTCATCATCGCCTGGATCTACGCGTCACCGTTAAGCACGGCCATCAGGGACATGTCCTGGGTCGTGCCCACCGTCCAGAGCGTTCATATCGTCGCCATCGCAGTGATCTTCGGCGCTGCGGTCATCTCCGACCTCAGGCTCGCGGGCGTGTTCGCTACCGACGAACCCATGGGCGGCGTCGTGCGCCGTTACTTCCCATGGATGCGCGCGGCGCTCATCGTCCTGCTCCTCAGCGGATTGGTCATGGTCATCGGCGAGCCCGATCGGGTGCTCGTCAACACAACGTTCTGGCTGAAGATGTTCCTGGTCGTCGCCGTGTTCTCGCTGACCTGGTCGGTCCGGCGTCCGTTGCTGCGCGCTGTCGGCCCTGCACAAGGCGCCGACGAAAAGCCGCCCATCAAGGCCCTGGCCTGGCTGTCGATCGCCCTGTGGTGCGTCGTGATCTTCTGTGGTCGCTGGATTGCCTACTGATCCCAGCGTTTTCAATGTTTTTTTTCAGGTATTTGCCATGGACATCCAATCGATATTGCAAGCCCTCGAGGACACCTCTGTCGCCGCCCAGATCAGAGAGTCGGGTTCCATTTTTCCAAACCTGGAGTCAGTGCACGTGATCGGCATTGCCCTCGTGTTCGGGACCATCGCCGTCGTCGACTTGCGCCTGCTCGGCATCGCCTCCCATCGTCGCAGCGCGCTCCGGCTGATCCAGGAACTGCTGCCCTACACCTGGGTTGCCTTCGCAGCCTGCGTGATCACCGGTCTGCTCATGTTCGTTTCCAATGCCACCACCTATGCGCAAAACAGCGTGTTCTGGTGGAAGATGGGCGTGTTAGTGCTGGCGGGCCTGAACATGGGGATCTTCCACTTGGGCGCCTATCGCCGAATCGAGGAATGGGACACGACTCTGCCGCCTCCCGGCCAGGCCCGTGTCGCTGGATTCTGCTCGTTGGCGCTGTGGGTGAGCGTGATAGGCCTTGGCCGCTGGATCGGGTTCGTCTGATGGCGCGCCTGTCGCGAACCTGGCCCGACGCTGACGCCAACGGCGCGACCAAGGTCGTGCGCCCGGCTTCCGGCCACTGGGAATCGCTGGCCCTGGTACTAGCGACCCTGGCAATCATCGCCAGCGTGACAGGCTATGTGCTGCTGCGCCCACAGCACGCCGGACCGCCGACGCCCTTGAGCTGGCAGGTGCGTTCCTTCGATGGCCTGGGTGCGGTCGACCAGGCCATCCACAGCGCCCTGCTGCCTGCCGGTGAAGAAATCATCTGGAACAACAACGACACCGGCGGTTGGATCACCCTGGAGCGTGCTCAGGAAATTTTGCTGCCGCCCTTCTACCGGGACGCCTTCTGGAAGACCAACGGCGAGGTGCATTGGCAGTTGATCCTGCCTGGCGGCCACCTGCCCCATGCCGGTTCCGTCGATGAGCACGAAGACGACGCTGCTGCCCCGGCCACCAACGAAGTGTCGCAAGCCACCCAGGGCCAGGGCGCGACGGTCTACTACGGCGCCGCCGGCCGCGCGCCCGGCCAGAGCGCCTACCTGCTCGTCATTGGACACGCCCATGCCGGCGTCATGTGGGCCAACCAGGCAACAATCTGGGTCCACCCCGACCCGAATGCGCCCTACCCCGGGATCGTCAAGCCCGAATCGCTGGTCGGCAAAGGTTGGCGTCAGGTCATTCCTTACGACGGCGCCAGCGAAGTCGAACGCGTTAAAGGAAACCAGCCATGACCGTTTCTACGAAATACCGCACACTGTGGCGCCGTTGCCTGACACTGCTGGTGCTGATACCCGCCATCGCACTCGCCGACTCGACGCCCCCCTTGGGCAAGAAGCTCAAGATCGGCGTCACCCTGCACCCCTATTACAGTTTCGTAGCGAATATCGTCGGTGATCGGGCCGAGGTCGTTGCGCTCATCCCGGCACAAGCGAATCCGCACAACTATCAACCGCAACCGGACGACATCACCCGCGCGATGACGCTCGATGCCCTGGTCGTCAATGGCATCGGGCACGATGAATGGGCCTTCCAGATCGTCAAGGCTGCCGGTCGTGGGGCGACGCTGCCGATCATCCAGGCCAATGCCTCAGTGGCCCTGATTCCCATCGGCGGTGACCAGGGCGGCGCCAAGGTGGTCAATCCGCACACCTTCGTATCCACCACGGCAGCGATACAGCAGGTCTTCGAGATCACTCGCCGGTTGGGGGAACTGGACCCGGACAATGCTGCGGCGTATCGACAAAACGCCCTCGCCTATGCCGCACGCATCCGAGCATTACGGGCCGGCTTCATGACCCGCTTCGCCGCCCTGGATCTGTCATCGTTCCGCTGTGCGACGACCCATGCCGGCTACGACTACATGATGCAGGAGTTCGGCCTGTTCGTGAGCGCCGTGATCGAACCTCGTCATGGCGTCGCACCCACGGCGCGCCAGTTGGCCAACACCCTCGACGCGATCAAGAAGGCCAATGTTCGGGTGCTGTTCGCCGAAAAAAACTTCTCACTCGACCTCGCCAAGCCGATCGAAGCCGCCACCGGCGTGAAAGTCTTCGCGCTGTCGCACATCACCGGCACAGCCTACAGCGCGGAGGAATTCGAGGTGGCAATGCGCGAGAACCTCGAGACCTTGGCCGAAGCCGTTGAGTTTACGCAGCGATGAAAGAGGAACAAGTCATGCGCGGTCCCGCCATCGTATTCGATCACGTTTCCCTGCAACTGGGCGGTACGCAAGTGCTCGACGACGTCAGCTTTCGGGTGGAAGCCGGTGCGCTGCACTGCCTCGTCGGTCCCAATGGCGGCGGCAAGACGTCACTGGTGCGCGCACTGCTGGGCCAGATGCCGCATTCAGGGACGGTCCGCTTCGAGGGCGAGGTGACGACACCCATGGGCTATGTCCCGCAATTGCCGGACTTCGACCGCAACCTGCCGATGACGGTCAACGATCTCATGGCGCTTCTTGGTCAGCGCCGGCCGGCCTTCCTGGGCGCCAGCCGAGCCGCCAAGGCGGCCAATGCCGAGGCCCTGGCGCGTACCGGCGTGGCCGGAATGGGCACCAAAGCCTTTGGCAGCCTGTCCGGTGGCCAGCGCCAGCGCGTGCTGCTGGCCCAGGCGATCAGTCCGGCGCCCTGGCTGTTGATTCTCGACGAACCGACCGCTGGCATCGACGAGCCGGGCGTGCGGCTGGTGGAGGCGCTGGTGGCCGAATTGCACGGTCGTGGGGTCACCATCCTGTGGATCAACCATGACCTGGAACAAGTCCGGCGCATCGCCCAATCAGTGACCGTGATCAACCGGCGGGTATTGTTCCATGGCGCCCCCGACCAGGTCGCCCATTCGTTGGAGAGCGCCCAATGAACGCCCTATACGACTTCATTCGCAGCCACCTGCAGGCGCTCGCCGCCAGTAGCTTGCTGCCGCAACCGTTCGAGTACGAGTTCGTGATCAACGCGCTGCTCTGCGCCGTGCTCATCGGCCCGCTGCTGGGCGTACTGGGCTCGATGGTGATGATCAAGCGCATGGCGTTCTTCAGTCAGTCCGTCGGTAATGCAGCGATGACCGGCGTCGCCATTGGCGTGCTGATCGGCGAATCCTACACATCCCCCTACTTCTCGATGTTCGGCTTCTGCTTGCTGTTCGCCCTGACGCTGAAGTACACACAGCACCGCACCACATTGGCCAATGACACGCTGATCGGCGTGTTCCTGTCCATCTCCCTGGCGGTCGGGGCCTCGCTGTTGCTGTTCGTGTCGGCGAAGATCAACACCCACGTAATGGAAAGCGTGCTGTTCGGTTCCATCCTGGCGGTGGACCACACCGACATGAACGTGCTGCTTGGCGTAACGGCGCTGTGCGCGCTGCTTGGGTTGCCGCTGTACAACGGCATGCTGTTGGCCAGCCTCAATCCAAGCCTGGCCCATGCGCGTGGCGTGCGGGTGCGAAGCGTCGAATACCTGTTTGTCGTGCTGGTCACCCTGGTGACGGTTGCCTGCCTGAAAATCATCGGTGCCGTGCTCGTCGAAGCCCTGCTGCTCATACCGGCCGCGGCAGCACGCAACATCAGCCGGTCGCTGCCGGGGCTGGTCGCACGAGCCGTCCTGATTGCGACCTTTTCCTGCGTGGTGGGCATCCTGGCCCCCATGCAATTCCACATCCCCGTACCAACGGGCGGCGCCATCGTGATCGTCGCCGCCCTGGTGTTCATCGCCACCACCGTCATGCGCGCTACCGCATCCCGGTTCAGGGGGGCCAGCGTATGAATAGAAAAGGGGTCTATAGGTCCTGGCTGACGATGCTGGCGCTGCTGCTGGGCATCCCGTTTTCGACCGCTGCCGATACCGACCAGCAGCAAGTGCTTGTCGCATTGCCTGCTGTGTATGCGCTCACCTCGGTACTCAGCGCCGGCACGTCCCTGGAGATCGTCCGTGTTCCGAAGGACGCAGCCGTGCCCATGGAAAGCCAGGCCAACTCGCTGTCGCGCCTCGACGCCGCGGTGTTCCAGCAGGCCGAAGCCGTGGTCACCCTCAGCAGCCTCTGGCGCGCAGATCCGCTGTATGCGACGGCACGCCGCCACAACCTGCGGATCGTCGAGATCGATGCCTCGCGCTCATGGGACACCGTCAAGCCCGGCGTAGCCGTGGCCCACGCGCCAGTGAACGACATTCCCTGGGCCGCCGCGGGCGATGTCGATGAGGGCCCGTCACCCTACGCCTGGCTCGGCCCCGTCAACGCCATGCGCATGTCAGCGCTGATCGCCGCCGACCTGGCACGCCTGGCTCCCGCCGATGCGCCACGGATAGAACGCAACCTCGCTGCACTTGAAGGCCGCTTGCGCCAACTCAAGGCCGACTACGGCACCCGATTGACGGCGGTGCCGGATCTGCGCGTGCTGTCGCTGGCCAATGAGTTCATCTACCTGTTCGGCGAGTTCGGCATCTTTGTCGACGGCTGGTTCGTCCGCCAGGACCTCGACTGGAGCGACGCCGATCGCTCCGCGCTGACCCGCTACCTGCGCGAGCGTGACATCCGCGTGGTGGTCCACAAGTGGGCACCGGACGCCCGGATTGCCAAGGCCATCGAGGACGGGGGCGCACGGCTGCTGATCCTCGATACGGGCAACCCGGGAATGCTCGCCGACACGGCCAACGGATACGAAACACTCATGGGTTCGAACCTGGAGGCCTTGCTGGCGGCCTTCACCACGACTGGCAATGACAGTACGAGGGGCGATGGTCAGCCCCTTCCCCAATGATCGATTTTGACGGCGAGACGTTATGAAACCCATAGGTTCAATACTGCGAATACCGATGGCAGGCGCCTTGATGTTCAGCCAGGCAGCCTTCGCCCACGGCCCCGTTTTCGATTGCTACATCGAGGGCGATAACCGGGTGACGTGCGAGGCGGGCTTCACCGACGGCAGCTCGGCCGCCGGCAGGCAAATCCATGTCCAGGACCCGAGCAACAAGGTATTGCTCCAAGGCGAGGTCGACAAGGACAACACCTACACATTCCAGCCTCCCGCCGGGAGCTACTCCGTGGTGTTCTTCGGCGGAGCCGGCCATGAGATCACGATTCAGTCTTCCGACATTTCAAGGTGAAAACGACCATGACGTTCAAACGCAAACTGCTCCAGGCCCTGGCCGCGACCACATTCACTGGTTTGACCGGCGCTGCACAGGCCCATTTCCAGATGCTCTACCTTGAGGAAACGGCGCTGCAGCGCGCGGAAAAACTCGAGTTCGCGCTGGTGTTCACCCACCCCTTCTCCGGCGGCCCCACCATGACCATGGATGAACCTCGCGCCTTCAGCCACACCAGCGCCCACGGCGAGGAAAAAATCGATCTGCGCAAATACTTGCGCCCCGTCGAATGGCAGAGTCGCGACAACCGAACGAGGGCCTATCGTGCCTCGATTCCAAAGGAGTTGGTGCGTACATTGGGTGACCATATCTTCGTACTCGAACCCGAGCCCTACCTGGAAACCGAGGAAGACATCTACATCCAGCAGTTCACCAAGCTGATCGTGAACGTGGGCGGAGTCCCCAGCAACTGGGCAGAACCACAAGGGTTGCCGGTTGAGATCCAGCCATTGAACAAGCCTTATGCCAACTGGACGGGCGGTGTGTTCCGCGCCGTGGTACTGGCCGGCGGAAAACCTGTGCCGTTCGCCGAAATCGAAATCGAATACGTCAACCATTCCGTTGATCTCGAGAAAAACGCCTTCGGCGGACAAGATTACGTCACGGCCCCCCAAGCTTCATTCAAAGCCCAGAGTACCTACTCGGACGCCCAAGGCATCGTGACCATCGGCCTGCCCCGGGCCGGCTGGTGGGGCATTGCGGCGCTCGACATCGGCGCAACGAAAACCCACAAGGGCAAACCTCTGTCGCAAGACGCGGTGCTGTGGGTGCAGGTCAGGGACATGAAGTGACCCGATGCAGCGCCCCCCCAAAGCTCATGTTCGCGATGGCGGTGGTTTAGTCACATGGGTATTGGGCCTATCGGCCTCATCGCGGGCAAGCCCGCTCCCACAGGAAAGCCAGGCGTACATGAAACTTTGTGTCTACTGAAAATCCAGCGTGGGAGCGAGCTTGCTCGCGATAGCGGTGGTTCAGTCAATGAAGATGTTGGATGTGCCGGCCTCTTCGCGGGCAAGCCCGCTCCCACAGGAAAGCCAGGCGTACATGAAACTTTGTGTCTGCTGAAAATCCAGTGTGGGAGCGAGCTTGCTCGCGATGGCGGTGGTTCAGTCACAGGGATGCTGGGCTTGCAGGCCTCATCGCGAGCAGGCTCGCTCCCACAGGAGGAGCGCGGTCACCCAGAACCAGGTCGGCTATCAGGCCGCCTCGTGGAGGACGTTGATCTCGGGCGCCCCGTTAACCACGATGGCTGAACGAAGGTATTGCGCAGTGGGCAACCCGGCATGAATGCCGGGTTAGCCGCGCTGGGCCATGGATGGCCCTTCGCGGCGGGCCCACGGAGCAATGCCTTCGTTCAGGCATGCCGAGCCCTAGCGAGGCACCGAGTGGTGGGGCAAAAGCGCTTTGGTTACTTTCGCGCTTTTCGAAAGTGACCCGCTGTTAGAGCGGAACCATAAGCAGCCGTTACGCAAAAAACGGATATACACACCGCTCCCAAGCCCCCACTCAAACCACAGGCTCCCAACGTCGAAACAGCACACTGGCATTAACCCCACCAAACCCGAACCCATTGGAAAGCGCATGGGTCATCGGCATCTTCCTCGCCTCCAGGCCAACCAGATCAAGCCCCGCAGCCGCTTCATCAGGATGAACCAGATTCAGGGTAGGCGGAACGATCTGGTCCCGAAGCGCCAACACCGTAAAAATAGCCTCGATACCACCAGCCGCCCCCAACAGATGCCCGGTGGCGGACTTGGTGGAGGTGATCGCCACATCGGAATCGCGCCCGAACACCGAGCGAATCGCCGCCAGCTCACCGTTATCGCCAACTTGAGTCGACGTCGCATGGGCATTGATATGCTGCACATCGGCAGGGCTGACCGCGGCCTGGCGCAGCGCCTGCTCCATCGCGCGCCGGGCGCCGTTGCCGTCTTCCGGGCCTGCCGTCAGGTGGTAAGCATCGGCGCTGGTGCCATAACCCACCAGCTCCGCCAGGGGCTTGGCGCCACGTGCGAGGGCGTGCTCCAAGGACTCGATGACCAGCAACCCCGCCCCCTCGGCCATGACAAAGCCATCGCGATCACGATCGAACGGACGCGAGGCCTCTTGCGGGCGCTCGGCAAACCCAGTGGACAAGGCCCGAGCGGCGGCAAAACAGCCCAGGGTCACACGGTCTATCGCCGCTTCCGTCCCTCCGCATACGGCGATGTCGGCCTCGCCGCTCCTGATGAGCCTGGCCGCATCGCCAATGGCCTGCACCCCAGCCGCACAGGCGGTGACCGGCGCACCGAGCGGGCCTTTGAAACCGTGCCGAATGGACACCTGCCCGGCTGCCATGTTCGCCAGGAAGGCCGGTGCCGTGAACGGTGACAATCGGCGCGGACCACGGGCATCGGTGGTGCGCACGGCATCGGCAATCGTGCCAAAGCCACCCACGCCCGAGGAAATAATGGTCGCCGTCCGCTCCTGGTCTTGGGCATCGGTCGGTTGCCAGCCGGCCTGTTGCAACGCCTCTTCAGCCGCCACCAGCGCGAACTCGATGAAGCGGTCCATCTTCTTGCGATCCTTGGCCGGGATGGTGCGCTCCGGGTCATAACCGGCGGTGGCGTCCTCCTCCAGCGACGGCACCTGACCGCCCACGGCTACACCCGTCCCCTCGGTGATATCACCGGACAGCAGACGAATGCCCGAGCGCCCGGCCAACAACCGCTGCCAGACCTCTTCCACGCCACAGCCCAGCGGACCGACAATGCCAACGCCGGTGACGACGATGCGTTTTTGACCTTGGGAAGTCATCATTTCAAACCTCTTCGTTGCTCAATCGACGTTCATTAAAGTGCTGGCTTACGCCAACGGTGCTGCCGGGATGTGCGTTGGACGGTCGGGACGGATCTTGAACCAGATGGCATACATCGCCGGTAGGAACACCAGCGTCATGATGGTGCCGACGAACGTGCCGCCGATCAGTGTGTAGGCCAGCGTGCCCCAGAACACCGAGTGCGTCAGCGGAATAAAGGCCAGGATGGCCGCCAGCGCCGTCAGCAGCACCGGACGAGCCCGTTGCACCGTGGCTTCGATGACTGCGTGGAAGGGCTCCAGCCCCTCTTGCTTGTTGTGATGGATCTGCCCGATCAGGATCAGCGTGTTACGCATCAGGATGCCCGAGAGTGCAATCAGACCGACCAGGGCGTTGATCCCGAACGGCTGCTGGAAGATCAGCAGTGTCGGCACCACGCCAATCAGGCCCAGGGGCGCGGTGAGGAACACCATGATCATCGCCGAGATCGAACGCACCTGCACGATGATGATCAGCAGGGTCAGGGCCACCATGATCGGCACCAGCGGCACGATCGCCTTGCCGGCCTTGCCCGACTCCTCGATGGCGCCCGCCTGCTCGATCCGGTAGCCGCTCGGCAGGGTGTCGATGACCGGTTGCAGGGATTTGATGATTGCGCCCGAGACGTCCGGAGGCTGCAAGCCTTCGGCAATGTCGCCGCGTACGGTCATGGTCGGGGTGCGGTCACGCCGACGAAGAATCGGATCCTCCATGCGCACATCGACCTCACCCACCTGGGACAGAGGAATGCGCTGGCCCGCCGCACCCACCAAGGTAAAGCCCTCGATCCTGGCCGGATCGAGACGAATGTCACCGGCCGCACGACCAACCACCTGCACCGAACGGATGTCTTCGCGAACCGCCGTGATCGGCACCCCCGCCAGCAGGAACTGCAATTGCTGCGCAACGGCATTTGAGGTCAGGCCTACCGCCTGCAACCGATCCTGGTCCAGGGTGAAATGCAATGTCGGCGTCAGTGGTCCCCAGTCGGTATTGACGGTTCGCATCAGCGGGCTCGCTTGCATGATGCCTTGGACCTGCTCCGCGATCTCGCGCAGTTTCGACGGATCCGGCCCCATCACTCGGTAAGCAACCGGAAACGGCGAATACGGACCGAACACCAGTTGCGTCACCCGGATCCGCGCTTCCGGGGCAAGCCCCTCGGCCGCCGCCTCGCGGAGACGGAACTTGAGGGTCTCGCGTGCTTCCTGGCTGTCGGTCAACACCACGATCTTGGCGAACGATGGATCGGGCAGTTCCGGCGCCATCGCCAGGTAGAAGCGAGGCGCGCCCTGGCCGATGTAGGCCGTGACGATTTTCGCCTCGTCCTGTTTCTGCAACCAGGCCTCGACCTTGGCGGTGGCGGCGCTGGTCTGCTCGATGGAGGTTCCATAGGGCATTTGCACTTCGATCAGCACCTCCGGGCGGTCGGAGGTCGGGAAGAACTGTTTCTTGACCAGGCCCATGCCCAGAATCGCCACGACAAATGTCACCACCACCGTGCCGGCTACCCACCATTTGCGGGCGATGACGCGGGTCAGGACCTGGCGAAAACGATTGTAATGGCGAGTGTTGTAGATGGCGGCGTGGCCGCCCTCGACCTGCTTGATATCCGGCAACAGCTTCACCCCCAGGTAAGGGGTAAACGCCACCGCCACCACCCAGGAAGCGATCAGCGCAATGCCGACGATCCAGAACATGTTGCTGGTGTACTCACCGGCGGTCGATTGCGCGAAGCCGTTGGGCATGAATCCGATCGCCGTCACCAGCGTACCGGACAGCATCGGTGCGGCCGTGTGGCTCCAGGCATAAGCGGAAGCCTTGATCCGGTCGTAGCCCTCCTCCATCTTCACCACCATCATTTCGATGGCGATGATGGCGTCGTCCACCAACAACCCGAGCGCCAGGATCAGCGACCCAAGGGTGATGCGGTCAAAGTTCTTTCCGGTGGCCGCCATCACCACAAACACTATCGCCAGTGTCAACGGCACGGCGGCTGCGACCACAACACCTACACGCCAGCCCATGCTGAGAAAGCAAACGAGCATTACAACCAGCAGCGCGACAAAAAACTTGACCATGAACTCACCGACAGCCGAGTCGATGTTCACGGCTTGATCGGTGACCTTGGTCAACGTCATGCCCAGTGGCATGCCTTCATTTATCTTGGTCGTCTCCGCATCCAGGGCCTTGCCCAGGTCCAGGCCGTTCCAGCCTTCACGCATCACGACACCCAGCAACAGCGCTTCTTCGCCGTTATTGCGCACCAGGAACGTGGCCGGATCTTCATAACCGCGCTCGACGGTCGCCACATCCGAGAGCTTGAGGGTGCGGCCCTGAATCGCCAGGGGCGTGTCACGAATTTTCGCCAATTTATCGAAGGCGCCATCGACCCGGAGGAAGACCTGCGGTCCGTTGGTTTCGATCGATCCGGCGGGCGTGAGCGCGTTCTGGCTATTCAACGCCGCGAAGATGTCCTGGGGAGAAACGCCCAAGGTGGCCAGCCGATCATGGGAGAAGGAAATAAAGATGCGTTCGGCCCGCTCGCCGATGATGTTGACTTTTTTCACCCCTGCCACGTGCAACAGGCGCTGGCGCAACGCTTCGGCATCACGCACCAGTAGCCGCTGCGGCTCACCCTTGGCTTTCAGGGCGAACAGCGCGAACGTCACATCGGAAAACTCGTCATTGACCATCGGCCCAATGACGCCCGCCGGCAACTTGAGCGCCTCGTCCTGGAGTTTTTTGCGCGCCTGATAGAACTCCTCCTGCACCTGCGAAGGTGGCGTGCGATCGACCAGCGACACCATGGTGAAGGCCAGACCGGGACGGGTGTAGGTTTCCGTGCGGTCGTACCACTTCAGTTCCTGCAAGCGTTTTTCAAGAGGCTCGGCGACCTGATCCTGCATCTCCTGAGCAGTCGCGCCCGGCCATGCGGTGATGACGGTCAACTGCTTGACCGTGAACGGCGGGTCCTCGGCACGCCCCAACTGGAAGAACGCCAAGGTCCCCGCGACGGCAATCAGGAAAATCAGAAACACGGTAATGGAGCGCTCGCGCACGGCGAGTGCCGACAGGTTGAGGCTCATGGACGGCCCCCGGCAACCTTCACATCACCCGGTTGCGCCAGCCGCACTTCCTCACCTTCACGCAACAGATGGGCGCCGAGCCCGACAATACGCTCGCCAACATTGAGAGGGCCGGTGACTCGCGCGGCGTCGTCGCTCAGCCCCAGAACTTGCACAGGGCGCCAGGTGACTTTCGCCGGCTCGCCGTCAATGCCCCATACACCCGTACCATTGCCCGCGTCATAAATGGCGGCGATCGGCACTTGCAGCGTCTGCCGCTGCGCGGTGCCTTCGGCGATACGCAACGTGACGGTCGCTCCCAACGGTGCATTGGCCAACGCGCCCTCAAGCACATAGCGCGCCTCGAAGGTGCGCGTCACGCGGTCGGCCGAATCCGACAGCAACCTCAGTTTCGCGGTCACAGCCCCCCCGGTGGCGCCATAAAGCGTCGCCTGGGCGGTGGAGCCTGCGCCGGGCCGAAGGGTTTCGGGCAATTGCACAATGGCTTCGCGCTGCCCCGCCCGCGCCAGTCGAACCACGGTTTGCCCGGGACTGACGACTTGCCCGGGCTCGGCCAGCGTGTCCATCACTACACCGTCGGCATCGGCGAGCAGCACGGCATAGCCGGACGCGTTGCGGGCCACGTCAGCCTGCGCCTGCGCGGCGCTGAGTTGCGCCTTGGCGGTATCGGCGGCGGCTTTGATCTGGTCGTAGCCCGAGGCGGAAATGGCACCGGCAGCAACCAGGTCGCGATAACGCGCCTCGTCATCGGCGGTCTGTTTGGCTCGAGCTTTGGCGGCAGCGACAGCTTCTTGCTGCGCTCGTGCTTGCAACCCTAAATCGATGGGGTCGAGACGCATGAGCGGCTGACCACGCTTAACGGCCTGCCCAGTATCGACCAGACGCTCGAGCACCTTGCCCGACACCCGAAAGCCCAGGTCACTCTGGACACGCGCCGCCACGACGCCGGTAAAAGAGCGCGAGGCGTCGGACGAACCCTGGACTTCAGCGACCCGCACCAAGGGGGCAAGCGTGCGCGGATCTTTAGCGGTGGAAGAATCACCACACGCCGTCAGGACGAGCGGCAACAAGCAAGCGGCAAAGGTGACAGGTCGGAGCCGGCGCATAGGTTCCCTTTTTGGGCAGATGAGGACAGAAGCCGCATTTTCAGTCTCGTGACCATTACTGTCAATGGTCACAAAACAACTCATGCCTTACATCAAGACCATCTGCCCCTATCTCTTAACCTCGCCTACAGCTTCACCTGGTGAACGACCATTGACAGATAGTGACTACAATATAATATGGTCACAACCCCAACATGACTCCAGGAGTCCCAATGTCGCCCCTACGCCCCGCTATCTGGTTGGTGAGCCTCAGCTTGATGGCAGGCTGTACGGTCGGTCCGGATTACCATCGTCCGGACATCGCGCTCACCCATCGTTACCTGGGCCAGACGTCTGTCGAACAGAGGTCCGTCGCGACATCAGCCAACCTCGCCATGTGGTGGGAAGGGTTTGCCGATCCAGTGCTCAGCGAGCTGATTGCCAAGGCACTTGAGCAAAATCTGGACTTGGCGCAGGCATCGGCTCGCGTCACCCAGGCACGGGCTGGCCTGGGTGCCGCCAGTGCCGCGTTGTTGCCTTCCGCAAACATCAACGGCCAGGCTGCGCGTGCCTACCAATCCGTGGAAACGCCCCTTGGCCAGGTGCTGGACTCGACGCCTGGGTACGACCGCTACGGTAGCGCCTACGAACTCAACCTGGGCGCCAGTTGGGAGCTGGACCTCTTTGGCGGCATGCGCCGCGGACGCGAAGCGGCATTGGCTGAGTACCAGGCCAGCGAGGCCGGTGTCGCGGCCACACGCCTGGCCGTCGCTGCGCAGACCGCCGACCTCTACATCACTGCCCGTGGATTGCAGGCGCGGTTGGACATTGCCAACCGACAAGTCAGGACACAGCAGGATCTGTTGGAAAAAGTCCAGTTGCTCTACAGCAAGGGCCTCGCCGCCAACTATCAGGTTCATCAGGTCGAGGGCACCCTCTCGCAGGTCCAGGCGACGGTGCCCGTGCTGCAGACCGGCCTGGATGCGGCCATGAATGCCCTGGATGTCATGCTTGGCACGGCGCCCGGCACTCATCGCAGTCAACTGAAAAATGGACACGGCGTTCCTCTGGCGCCCCAGATAACCGCCATGGGAACCCCCGCCGATCTGCTGCGCCGCCGACCAGACCTGATCGTCGCCGAGCGCCGTCTCGTTGCCTCCAATGCGCGTATCGGCGAGGCCGTCGCCGAGTACTACCCGAAATTTTCCCTCAGCGCGTTGCTGGGCAGTGCCACGGCGGTTTCCGCCGGCAACCTTTTCACCGGTGATGCCAGCCAGGCAGCGGGCGCGCTGGGCTTGCGTTGGAGACTCTTCGACTTTGGCCGCATCAACGCGCAAATCGACCAGGCCAAGGGCAAGGAAGCCGAAGCGCTGGCGGCTTACCGCCAGTCCGTGCTGCGCGCCACCGAGGACGTCGAGAACGCGTTTTCCGCGCTGGTGAATCGAGAATCCCAGGCGAGCACCCTCACCCAGGGCGAAACGTCGTTGGCCCAAGCTCGCCAATCGTCATTCATTGGCTATCAGAAAGGCGCAGCCAGCCTGATCGATGTTTTGAATGCCGACGCGACCCTGTTGCAAGTCTCCGATGCCCGGGCGCAAGCACGCACGGAATCGGCACGGGCGGCAGTGGCGGCATTCAGGGCGCTGGGCGGTGGCTGGCAACCTTCCGAGCCCCAGTCGGTGGCGACTCGCTGACTAGACCAAACGCAACGTTGCTCCCCTCTCTTTCAGGTTGACTAACCCGAGACCAACGATATGAAACCTAACGAACGCTCTTGGGTGCTCATCACCGGCGCCTCAAGCGGATTTGGCGAAGAGTTTGCGCGGCAATACGCAGCACAGGGAAAATCACTCGTCCTGGTGGCGCGCCGATTGGATAGGCTCGAAGCATTGTCAGCGCAGTTGCGCGAACGTTTCCACGTTGATGTGCTCGTCGAACAAGTAGACCTGTCCTCGATCCCCGCGATCATCGAACTGCATGCGCGACTGAAAGAGCGCAATATCGTGATCGATGTGCTCATCAACAATGCAGGCCATGGCTTACAGGGGCCTTTCCTGGCTCAGTCCCTGGACCACTCGCTGGCGATGATCGCCGTGGACATTGCCAGCGTGACAGCCCTGACCCACCTCTTCGCAGCTGACATGCGAATCCGGCAACGTGGACACATCCTTATGGTCGCGAGCCTGTTGTCCTTTCAGGGCGTAAAGAACTTCGCCGTTTACTCTGCCGCAAAAGCCTACGTGCTGCGCTTCTCTGAAGCGCTTCATCGCGAACTCAAAAGCGATGGCATCGCCGTGACAGCCCTTTGCCCGGGCATGTCGGACACCGGATTTGCAGAAAGCGCCAGACAAAAAATCACACCGGTTTTGAAAAGGGTGATGATGCACCCCCAGCCTGTTGTGCGCGCAGGCATCCGCGCGCTGCAAGCCGGACGCATAAGCGTCGTTCCGGGGCTTGGCAACAAGGCAATCACCGTCTTGACCTGGGCCACGCCGCGCTGGTTTCACCAGGGCCTGATGGCACGCATCATGGGTGTCTGAGCGGGCGGAGAAACTACTTTACCCTGGAAACGTCAGGGCCGCATTTCCGAGGGGGGCGCTGCTTTTTTTGGGGTTGGATTGGGTACATATCCGTTGCTGCGGTAACGGATATGTACCCAATCCAATTGGTCGAAACTAACGTTCCACATCCTTAAGTGACAGCATTACCCTTCTCCCGACCTTTAGAGCGACAATCGATCAGAAGCGATAACTGACTGAAGTACCAAAACCGCTCGCGCTGTTCTTGTACTTAGCGCTGTAGGCACCTCTGGCCGGCGAGGTTTCGTTGACCCGTACGCTCTCTTCCCACAGATAAGAATAAGCAACATCGATCGTGACATCGTCCATTGGCGTCCAGCCGGCACCGAAGCTGACAATTTTTCGGTCGCCGGTAGGAATACGTGGCCCACGGTTGCTGTTGTTGGCGGGCGACTGGTCGACCGAGAAGCCTGCGCGCAGCACCCACTGATTATTCAACTGATACGACGTACCAATCGCGTGAGCCCACGTATCGTGCCAGTTCTGCTCTTCGGTAATGGTGCCCAGCGAGCCGCTCAATAAAGGCGGCAAGCCGCTGTTCTCGATGGTCAACTCCTTGAAGCGACTCCAGCGTGTCCAGGTACTGCCCGCATACAAGGTCCAATCATCGTCAAGCTGGTGAGTGACCGAGAGGTCCACGGACTCCGGGGTGTCCACATCCAGCGAAGCGTCATAGCTACGACCGCTGAGCCCTATCACGCTGAAGATGCCATTGCTGACCTTGGTCTTGGCATCCAAGTGGTAACTGACCTTGGAATGGTAGGTCAATCCCACACGGGTTCGATCCGTCGCCTGCACCAGGACACCGGCATTGAAACCGAGCGCGGTGTCGTCGCCGTTGCTTTTGAGTTTTCCGTCATTGCGGCCCGGGCTCAGTGGGTTGGGCACGGTGCCTGTTATCTCGCCACTGATACGGTTGATCGTCGGGCCGAACCCGATCGAAATCCGGTCATTGAAGGCGTAACTGATAGTGGGCTGGAACGTGAGTGTCGTGACCTCGCTTTTGTTGCCGTAGTAGCGCCCGGCAAAGTCGCTGCCGTAATCGGTAATCAGACCGAACGGCACATAGAAACCCACGCCGAACGCCCAATGTTCATCGATGGGCTTGACGTAGTAACCCATGGGCACCGTAGTCGTGGGCACGACGTCGCCGTCTTCCTGGCCGCCAAAGGTACTGCGGGTCTGGCTGATGTCATTCTTCGCGAAAAGCGTCGCTGCCCCCAGGCTGACCTGTTCTGATTTCAGGCGAGACATACCCGCGGGGTTACCGAAGACGGTACTTGCGTCCTCGGCCGACGATGAGCGACCGGCAAACCCGGACCCCATCCCGCTGACGCTCTGTTCATTGAGGGCAAAACCGCTCGCGAACACATGAGAAGTGGCGAACGCAACGGCGAGCCCCACGGGGGCCTTTAGCATTATTTTTTTCATTATTGGGACTCTGGGAACGGCTGTCTGGATAAGGCTTGTTTGTGCTAGGTAAAAATGGCCACCGTCTGACGCGCCCAAAGCACGCGGCGGCCGCTTTCGTCCCATATTTCCATGTCCTGTAGCGAGTACCCTTCCAGCGCCTGCTGACTGAAAGAGCTGACAAGAAACCATTCACCGGCAACGGCTGGCTGCGGCAGGTCAATCATCCAGGACGCGGAGCTGATGGCAGCGGGTTCGGTAAAGCAGGTCATCGCGGCCGGCGGCAAACTGTCAGCCAGCGCGATCAAGGCAACTGCCGGGTCTACGCCCTGGGCATCCAGATGACGTACCCACATCAATAGTTCAGGACTGTCAGCACCGGACACCGGCAGCGAACCGCCTGCAGGACGCATCTCGAAGTTATAGGCGCAAGCCGGAGCAATCTTGCTGTCCAGCGCCAGGGTGGCGTAGCGGGACGGTCCCTCCACAAACGGCCGGCCCCAGGCGTCATGAGTAATCCTGCTCGCCCGTGGCTGGGCGAACAGCAGAACCGAGCGCAAGGCAAGATCATCGCCTGACAGGCAGTCGACGGATACCGAAGTGACTGAGCGTCCTTGGCGCAACACGCTTACTGCGAAAGTCTGGGCCTGCGTCACCGGCGCGATGAACGACACCTGCGCGGACTTGAACGGAGGGAAATCCGCCGGACGTTCCCGCAAGACCGCCTGCAGCGACAGAGCCGCTGACAAGCCACCAAACATGGTACGACCCTGCAGCCAGTTGGGCGGAGCCACAAAGGCTGCGTCCGGATCGAATTGCTGCAGCAATTTGGCAAAGCTCGTCATACCGACGCCCCAGGCTAAGAGCAGATGCGCCATGCTTATTCATGTGACCATTTATGTCAACAGTCACAATCCAGATAAATAAAAGCGGCCATCAGGCCGCAAGAATAGAAATGTGAGTCGGTGAGCAAGCTTAAGGCATGAGGCTACGCAAGATGAGATTGCAGGTGAGCGTGGGAGCCTCCTCGACGTAATCGAGGTTGTACTGCAACAACAGGGGATTGACGAACGGCCGCAGCGCCAGATGGATCGCGTCGACGGTTTCGTCCAATGGTGTCTTGCGTTCGAACTCCCCAAGTTCCCGCCCTTCACGCACGATCTGCAGTACGAAGCTCTTGATCCGCTCGTTATAGACCTGCGAACTGGGCCAACGCTCCGACGCGGAAAATGCCGCAATGTCATAGAGCTTGCGGTCATTGAAAAACAGGTTCACGCCCGTGGTGATCAGGGCCTTGACCAGGCGGCGAAAGCGCTCCGTCGCTGAAAGGCCGTCTTCGCTGATGGCCTGTTCCACCGCCGCGACGATTTCGGCCAGGCACTGACTGCAGATGGCCTCGCCGATCGCCTGCTTGGAGTCGAAGAACTTGTAGATGTAGGCCTTGGAAAACCCGATGGCCTTGGCCAGGTCGGAGACCGTGGTCTTGCCATAACCGTATTGACTGAAATGCTCGTTGGCCGCCGCGACAATCTGGTTGCGAATGTCATGATCGGCTGGGCCGCGGGTACTGGGCGAAGGTAAGGATGGCTGGTTCATGGAGGCAGCTTACGCATCCTGAGGATAGTTGACAACTTGTGACCGCTCTGTGATAGCGTCACAACCTGAGCGCTACCAAGCCACCGGTATACCCTTCCTTTTATTTAGCGAAGAGCTGGCTCATATCCTTGAACGCCTTGAATTCGAGGGCATTACCGCAGGGATCGAACAGAAACATCGTGGCCTGCTCCCCCACCTGCCCTTTGAAACGTATGTACGGCTCGATGACGAACTCGGTACCAAAGGATTTCAGCCGTTCGGCCAGCGCCTCCCATTCCTGCCAGCCCAAAATGATGCCGAAGTGAGGAACAGGCACGTCGTGCCCATCTACCGGGTTGCTGTGCACGCTCTCTTGGGCAGCGGTCTTTGGCTGTTCATGGATGACCAACTGATGACCATAGAAGTTGAAGTCGACCCACTGGGCACTGGAGCGGCCCTCCTGCAATCCAAAGACTTCGCCGTAAAAGGCCCGGGCGCCTGGAAGGTCGTAAACAGGGATTGCAAGGTGGAAGGGAGAAAGGCTCATCACGGCTCCTGTTGCTTTTGTAAGGACCGGGTCATCGTAAGGCCGGGCTCGCAGCAATAAAATCAATATATATTTCTCATGAGCACAATTAATATTTGTGAATGATCAAAGAACTCAAGACCCTTATCGTCGTGGCCCGGGAAGGTACTTTCGCTGCCGCCGGGCATAAAATCGGCCTCACCCAGGCAGCTGTCAGCGCGCAGATCCAGCGCCTGGAGGCCGAACTTGGCTTCGAGATCTTCGACCGCAAAGGACGCTCGGCCCACCTCAACCGAATGGGTCACCAAATACTCTTGCAGGCGCAAGAGTTGCTACGCCTCTACGACAATCTTGGCGCAAGCCCAGCCGGACTTGCCCCCAACGTTCTGGTGAACATTGGCGCCATCGCTTCGGTGCAACGCTCTTACCTGCCTGACGCCCTCGCCCGGTTTCACCAACAGTGTCCGCAGTGCCGCACGCGGGTGCTGCCTGGCGTGTCGATGGAGTTGATCAACCTGGTGGATGCCGGTGAAATCGACATGGCCGCCATCATCCGCCCGCCTTTCTCGCTGCAAAACGATTTGTGCTGGATGACCCTGGCACTCGAGCCGTATCGACTGATCGTGCCGAGCGCGCTACCGGGCGAAGACTGGGCCAAACTGCTTGGTAGCCAACCCTTCATTCGTTATGACCGCGCCTCGTTCGGTGGTCGGCAGGTGGATCGCTTCCTGCGCAAGATGCACTTTGCCTTGCATGAAGTCAGCGAGCTGGATGAATTGGAGGCCATCATCAAGCTGGTTGAAAACGGCGTGGGTGTGGCCCTGGTGCCGCAAACCGCAACCCATCACCAATGGCCGACGGGGGTTCGCGCGCTCGACCTCGCGGAGCATACCTTCCACCGTGAGGTCGGCCTCGTCCATCGGACTCGACAGAGCGTTGCCGAACCGGCGGGGATCCTGGTGCAGTTGATTGCGGAGCACGCTCGGGTCAACGGTGGGCCAACCCCATAGTTCGCAGCGTTGGCCCCTGCCTTCTTTACCACAACCAAGCGTTGACCATCGTTGAAATTGACCGCCGTAATCCAGCATCAACTTGCAAGACTCAAGGCTTTTGTCGGTGGGATGATCTATACCTTCAGGTACACGCAGTCAGGCCAAGGCAACAGGTTGGCGTGTCCAGATAAAACGACTGTGGCGCCCCCGCTTTAGGTGCGCTGCATCACATAAAATCGGCCTGCAGCACGCTGTTCCCGGCGCCGCCCCGTAGAATGCGCCCCACTGTCCCAATGCCTGAAGTATCGATCATGAGCCCGAGCAAACGCGTGTTGAATGTTCCCACTAAGGCGCTATCCAGGCTTTGTCTATTGATACCGCTGCTCGTTGTGCACAACACGGGCGCTGAACCCTTGGAAATTGAACTGCACATTCTCGACGCACCGCCGCTGACATTCGTCAACGACCCCAGGGGCCACGGAATCGTGGGCGATGTCGCCGTGGCGGCCATGACCAAGGCCGGATACACCGTAAAAATCCATGTGCTTCCCTGGGCCCGGGCACAGAAACACGTCAGTGAAGAACATGACCACTTGATCACCCCCCTCTCGCGCATCCCCTCTCGTGAGGATCGCTTCACCTGGATCGCCTCGATCATGCCCATGGAGCGAGCCTTTTTCAGCCTCGAACGGCGGGTGAGCAGCTTTACCCAAGCGAAAGAAACCTACCGCAAGATCGGTGTCGGCCTGGGCAGTGCACAGGAAGATATCCTGCGCAGCGAAGGGTTCAGCGATGAGCAGATCTATCCACTGGCCATCGGTGACAACCCCGCCCAGATGCTGTTGATGGGGCGTATCGATGCCTGGTTCAACGGCGTGCCGGAAAGTCGATACATCTGGCCCAAGGTGTCCAAGCGCAAGCTGCTCATGAGCACGGTTGGCAGCAGCGCCGACCTTTACCTGGCCTGTTCAAAGCAATGCTCGCCAAAAATGGTCGAGCATTTGCGCGAAGCGGTTGAAGCGCTTCGGGCGGATGGGACCGTCAAGCGGGTCCATGACCTTTATTTGCCGCAATAGAACGCAACCATCAATACATTTGATGGAAAAGAATCAAGACCCTCACTCAATCCAAGCACTCACCCAAGACTGGCGGGGTCATTGTGGCGAGCAAGCTTGCTCCCGCTGGGCTGCGTAGCAGTCCTTCTTTGTGAGCGCTTTGCGCTCAAGCTCCCTCGCCACAGGGTCATCGATGCTCCAAAGTGAGCATTATTGCCCGGACTAGAGCCCTCATCGATCGCTTATATCATTCTGAATGATAGTTACCTTTGCTTCATTCGATTCGTTCCTGTCTCTTGCGCCACGCATCATCCGCCCATTCTCAATACATTGGCGGATGCTATCCATGGAACATTCACTTTCAAAACTGCGTTTTCCCCTCGCGCTGCTGGCGGTGCTGGTGATGAGCGCCTGCGGCAAGACTCCTGACACGGCAGCGTCCATGCCGCCGGCCAAAGTCAGTGTGGCCAAGGTGTTGGAGCAGCCTGTCAACGAATGGGATGAGTTCACCGGCCGCCTCGAGGCGCCAGAAACCGTCGAGATCCGCCCGCGGGTTTCCGGGCAGATCGACGAAGTGGCCTTCACCGAAGGCGCGCTGGTCAAGAAAGGCGACCTGTTGTTCCAGATCGACCCACGCCCCTTCCAGGCTGAAGTCCGTCGTCTCGAAGCCCAACTGGCCCAAGCCCGCGCCACCGCCACCCGCAGCGAGAACGAAGCCCAGCGTGGTGAACGCCTGCGCTTGAGCAACGCCATTTCCGCCGAGCTGGCGGATTCGCGCACCAGCGCCGCCCAGGAGGCCCGTGCCGCCGCCGCGGCCATCCAGGCGCAGTTGGATCTGGCCAAGCTGAACCTGAGCTTCACCCGTGTCACCTCGCCCATCAGTGGTCGCGTCAGCCGGGCGGCCATCACCGCCGGCAACCTGGTGACCGCCGATGTCACGCCGCTGACCAGCGTCGTGTCCACCGACAAGGTCTACGCCTACTTCGACGCCGACGAGCGTGTCTTCCTCAAGTACACCCAACTCGCCCGCCAGGGCCAGCGCGGCCAGGCCACGCCGGTCTACATGGGCCTGTCCAACGAGGACGGCAATCCGCACCTGGGCCAGATGAACTTCGTCGACAACCAGGTCAACCCGCAAACCGGCACCATCCGTGGTCGCGCCGTGTTCGACAACAAGGATGGCGCCTACACCCCTGGGCTGTACGCCCGCCTGAAGCTGGTGGGCAGCGGCACCTACGCCGCCGTGCTGATCAACGACGAAGCCGTGGGCACCGACCTGGGCAAGAAGTTCGTGCTGGTGATGGACGCCGACAACAAGCCGGCCTACCGCGCCGTCGAGCTTGGGCCGAAGATCGAAGGGCTGCGCATCGTGCGCAGCGGCCTGAGCAAGGACGACACCATCATCGTCAAGGGGCTGCAACGGGCTCGTCCGGGCGCACCGGTCACGCCTGAAACCGTGCCGATGGCCAGCGACGAAACCATTGCCGCCCTGGCACAACAACGTAAAGCGCTCGAAGCCAGCAACCTGCCCCAAGTCGCGCCATCCAAGGCTGCGTCAAGCTCGGCAGGCAAACTGGCCGCTGCGACCCCACGCGGTTAAGGGACTGAATCCAAGATGAAATTTTCCCAGTTCTTCATTTCGCGGCCGATCTTCGCAGCGGTGCTTTCGCTGCTGATCCTGATCGCCGGTGCCATCTCGCTGTTCCAGCTACCGATCAGCGAATACCCGGAAGTCGTGCCGCCGACCGTGGTCGTACGCGCCAACTTCCCGGGCGCCAACCCCAAGGTCATCGGCGAAACCGTGGCCGCGCCCCTGGAACAAGCCATCACTGGCGTCGAGAACATGCTGTACATGTCCTCGCAGTCCACCGCTGACGGCAAGATCACCCTGACCATCACCTTCGCACTGGGCACCGACCTGGACAACGCCCAGGTGCAGGTGCAGAACCGCGTCACCCGGACCGAGCCCAAGCTGCCGGAAGAAGTGACCCGGATCGGCATCACGGTGGACAAGGCATCGCCCGACCTGACCATGGTCGTGCACTTGACCTCGCCGGACAAACGCTACGACATGCTCTACCTGTCCAACTACGCCCTGCTCAACATCAAGGATGAGCTGGCGCGCCTGGGCGGCGTGGGTGACGTGCAACTGTTCGGCATGGGCGACTACTCCCTGCGGGTCTGGCTGGACCCGAACAAGACCGCTTCGCGCAACCTGACTGCCACCGACGTGGTCACCGCGATCCGTGAACAGAACCGCCAGGTCGCCGCCGGTGCCCTGGGTGCGCCGCCGGCGCCGAACGCCCAGGCCTTCCAGCTCTCGATCAACACCCAGGGTCGCCTGGTGAATGAGGAAGAGTTCGAGAACATCATCATCCGTTCCGGTGCCAACGGTGAGATCACTCGCCTGAAAGACATCGCCCGGGTGGAGTTGGGCTCCAGCCAATATGCCCTGCGCTCACTGCTGGACAACCAGCCGGCGGTGGCGATCCCGATCTTCCAGCGCCCAGGCTCCAACGCCATCCAGATCTCCAACGACGTTCGCGAGAAGATGGACGAGCTGAAGAAAGGCTTCCCGGCCGGGATGGACTACAGCATCGTTTATGACCCGACGATCTTCGTCCGGGGCTCCATCGAAGCGGTGGTCCACACCCTGTTCGAAGCCCTGATTCTCGTGGTGCTGGTCGTGATCCTGTTCCTGCAGACCTGGCGCGCCTCGATCATTCCGTTGGTGGCGGTGCCGGTTTCGCTGATCGGTACGTTCGCGGTGATGCACCTGTTCGGCTTCTCGTTGAACGCCCTGTCGCTGTTCGGCCTGGTCCTGGCGATCGGTATCGTGGTGGACGACGCCATCGTGGTGGTGGAGAACGTCGAGCGAAACATTGGCCTGGGACTCACACCGGTGGAAGCCACCAAACGCGCCATGGGCGAAGTGACCGGACCGATCATCGCCACGGCGCTGGTGCTGTGTGCGGTGTTCGTGCCCGCGGCCTTCATCAGTGGCTTGACCGGACAGTTCTATAAGCAGTTCGCCTTGACCATTGCCATCTCGACGGTGATCTCGGCCTTCAACTCCCTGACCCTGTCGCCGGCCCTGGCGGCGGTGTTGCTCAAGAGCCATGACGCGCCCAAGGACCGTTTCTCGCGGTTCCTGGACAAGATTTTCGGTGGCTGGCTGTTCCGTCCGTTCAACCGTTTCTTCGACCGCGCCAGCCACAGCTACGTGGGCACCGTGGGCCGCGTGATCCGCAGCAGCGGGATTGCCCTGATTGTTTACGCAGGCTTGATGGTGTTGACCTTCTTCGGTTTCTCCAACACGCCGACCGGTTTCGTTCCCGGCCAGGACAAGCAATACCTGGTGGCTTTCGCCCAACTGCCGGATGCCGCGAGCCTGGATCGTACCGAAGACGTGATCAAGCGCATGTCCGACCTGGCCCTCAAGCAACCGGGTGTTGAAAGCGCGGTGGCGTTCCCGGGCCTGTCCATCAACGGTTTCACCAACAGCCCGAACGCCGGCATCGTGTTCGTGACCCTCAAGCCCTTCGACGAGCGCAAGGATCCGAGCATGTCGGCCGGCGCCATCGCCGGTGCCTTGAACGGCCAGTACTCGGAAATCCAGGAAGCCTACATGGCGATCTTCCCGCCGCCGCCGGTACAGGGCCTGGGCACGATCGGTGGTTTCCGCCTGCAAATCGAGGACCGGGGCAACCTGGGCTACGACGAGCTGTACAAAGAAACCATGAACATCATTACCAAGAGCCACAGCGTGCCGGAACTGGCCGGGTTGTTCACCAGCTACACCGTGAACGTGCCCCAGGTCGATGCCGCCATCGACCGTGAAAAAGCCAAGACCCACGGCGTGGCCGTCAGCGACATCTTCGACACCCTGCAGATCTACCTGGGCTCGCTGTATGCCAACGACTTCAACCGCTTCGGGCGCACCTACCAGGTCAACGTCCAGGCCGAGCAACAGTTCCGCCTCGAGTCGGACCAGATCGGCCAGCTCAAGGTGCGCAACAACCGTGGCGAGATGATCCCGCTGGCGACCTTCATCAAGGTCAGCGACACCTCGGGCCCCGATCGCGTGATGCACTACAACGGCTTCATCACCGCTGAAATCAATGGCGCTGCCGCCCCGGGCTACAGCTCCGGCCAGGCTGAAAAGGCCATCGAGAAACTGCTCAAGGACGAACTGCCCAACGGCATGACGTACGAGTGGACCGACCTGACGTACCAGCAGATCCTCTCGGGCAACACCGCGCTGTTCGTGTTCCCGCTCTGCGTATTGCTGGCGTTCCTGGTGCTCGCGGCACAATACGAAAGCTGGAGCCTGCCATTGGCGGTGATCCTGATCGTACCGATGACCCTGCTGTCGGCGATTACCGGGGTGATTCTCTCCGGTGGCGACAACAACATCTTTACCCAGATCGGCTTGATCGTACTAGTGGGGCTTGCCTGCAAGAACGCGATTCTGATCGTCGAGTTCGCCAAGGATAAACAGCTTGAAGGCATGAGCCCGCTGGCGGCGGTCCTCGAAGCGTGCCGCCTGCGTCTGCGGCCGATCCTGATGACCTCCTTCGCCTTCATCATGGGCGTGGTGCCCCTGGTGTTCTCCAGCGGCGCAGGTGCGGAAATGCGTCATGCCATGGGTGTGGCGGTGTTCTCCGGGATGCTCGGCGTGACCTTCTTCGGCCTGCTGCTCACCCCCGTGTTCTATGTACTGATTCGCAACTTCGTCGAGCGCAGCGAGGCCCGCAAGGCGGCCCGGGCTTTGAAACTGGAGGCGCAACAATGAGTTTGAAAGCGTTCATGCCGAGCTTGCTGGTGTTGGCACTGAGTGCCTGCGCCGTGGGCCCGGACTACAAGGCACCACAAACGGAGGCGGCGACTATCACCACCGCCACCGACGGCGCCGCCGGCCAGAAGAATTTCGACCGCGCCCGTTTCGAAGGTGTCTGGTGGCAGCAGTTCGACGACCCGACCCTCAATGCGTTGGTGACCCGTTCCCTGGAAGGCAACCGCGAGTTGCGCGTGGCCTTCGCCCGCTTGCGGGCCGCCCGGGCGATTCGCGATGACGCCAGCAATGACGTCATGCCGACCATCACCAGCCGTGCGAGCAGCGACCTGGGCAAAGGCCAGATTCCAGGGCAGACCACCGACCGGGTCAACACCGAGCGTTATGACCTGGGCCTGGACATGGCCTGGGAGCTGGATCTGTTCGGACGCATCCGGCGTAACCTGGAAGCCACCAATGCCGATCAGCAGGCCGTCGAAGCCGACCTCTATCAGTTGCAGGTGACGATGATCGCCGAACTGGTGGACGCCTACGGTCAATTGCGCGGCGCGCAACTGCGGGAAAAGATCGCCCTGGCGAACCTCAAGAACCAGCAGGATTCGCGCAAGATCACTGAAAGCCTGCGCGATGCCGGCGTCGGTGACCAGCTCGACGTGGTCCGTGCCGATGCGCGCCTGGCCTCGGTTGAAGCCAGCGTGCCGCAACTGCAGGCCGAACAGGTGCGCCAACGCAATCGCATCGCCACGCTGCTGGGTGAACGCCCGGACAAACTCAGCGTGGATCTGAGCCCGAAACAGTTGCCGGCCATCGCCAAAGCCCTGCCCATCGGCGATCCGGGTGAACTGCTGCAACGGCGCCCGGACATTCTCAGTGCCGAACGCCAACTGGCCGCCGCCACGGCGCGCATCGGCGTGGCCAAGGCCGACTTGTTCCCACGGGTCAGCCTGAGCGGTTTCCTCGGTTTCACGGCTGGACGCGGTTCGCAAATTGGCTCCTCGGCCGCCAACGCCTGGGCGCTAGGCCCGAGCATTACCTGGGCGGCTTTCGACCTGGGCAGTGTGCGAGCTCGCCTGCGCGGTGCCGACGCCGAAGCCGATGGCGCCCTGGCGACCTACGAACAGCAAGTGCTGCTGGCCCTGGAAGAATCGGAAAACGCCTTCAGCGACTACGGCAAGCGCCAGCAACGGCTGATTTCGCTGATCCGTCAAAGTGAATCGAGCCGCGCCGCCGCCGACCTGGCCGAGATTCGCTACCGCGAAGGCACCGTGGACTTCCTCGTGCTGCTCGACGCCCAACGTGAACGCCTGGCCGCCGAAGACACCCAGGCCCAGGCCGAAGTGGACCTGTACCGCGGCATCGTCGCGATCTACAAGGCCTTGGGTGGCGGCTGGAAACCGGAAACCGTCGCCAGCAACTGACACTGTCCTGCTCAACCGAGCTCCTTTGGTTGGCCGCAACCAGCCAAATTTTTGCCCCGCGTCTCATGGACGCGGGGCTTTTTTTTCGCTTGCCGCTGACCTCCACCTCCTCCTGTGGGAGAGCCCTGTGGGAGCAAAGCTTGCTCGCGATAGCGACGGGTCAGTTGCGCTGATGCTAAATGTGCCACCCTCATCGCGGGCAAGCCTTGCTCCCACATTGACTTGGGCAAGCTTTACCCAGGGCGCGTGAGATGTGTCACAAGGTTTGACTCAGGCCCCCACCTGACCGAAGCTTGCGACATTTCACGCTTCTGGTAATGGATTCCCTGCATGCCCTCGCCTCGCCGCCGCTATCTGCTCCTCAGCCTCTGTGTACTGTTGTTGATCGGTCTTGTCGCGGTGTGGCTGCGCAGCACCACCCCGCAAATCCCCGAAGCGATCAAGCGTGGCTACAGCGAAGCCTTGGAAAACGCCCGCAACGGCCAGCCGGGGGCGGCGCGGATGCTTTACCAGCAACTGGGGCGTCCGGACCTCTCGCCCAAGCGCCGTGTGTGGCTGCACGCAGAACTGCCCAACTACCCCAGCCCGCAAGCCCTGAAACTGGCGGACGCGGACCTGCACAGCGAATCACCGGACGTGCGTCGGGCCGCCATCGGCAGCGTGGTCGGGCTGGTGCCGACGGGGCAGCGCAGCCTGTTGCTCGGCCCGCTTCTGGATGATGACGACCCGAACGTCCGGTTCGCGGCCGTGAATGCGCTGCTGGGCCTGTCGCCGGATGACCTCGGCTTGTATTTCGGTGCGATGCAGATCGCCATCGACACCTGGGAGCAGGTGCTCGAGGACGGTCCGAAAACCGCGGAGTCCCACTACCAGCTCGCCCGGCTGCACCTGCACAATGCCGAATTGAAGAAAGCCCAACTGGCCCTTGAGCAGGCCTTGCGCCTGCAACCGGACAATCTCCCGGCGTTGGTCATGCAGATCGAAGTGCTGGACAAACAAGGCCAGGGCGAAGCCGCACGACAATTGCTCGCCCGACAGTTGCAAACCCAGCCAGCCTCGGCTTATCTGCAACATGCGCTGGGCATGTGGCTGCTGCAACATGGCCAGAGCGAGTATGCGGTGCTCGGCCTGGCCAAAGCCGTGGAACTGGAGCCCGAGAACCGGCATTACCGCTATGACCTGGCAACTACCCTGCATGCCGAGCAGGAAGTGGAAGCCGCGCAGAAACAGCTGCAGGAAATCGTCCAGCGCTACCCCGCCGACCGCAAGGCCCGGGTGTTGCTGATCAACTATTGGAAGGAAACCGGTCAGTTGCAGAACGTTCAAATCCTGTTGGCGCAACTTGAACAACTGAACCCCGATGACCCGGCACTGCAACAGGGTCTGTAGGAGCTGCCGCTTTTGATCTTGATGGGTTGAGCGTTCGCTTGTGACTCAATTGGCTTGGTAAAGATCGCCGCGTCGCTTCGCTCGACAGTGCCTAAAAAAGTTGTGCACTACACCGCGTTTTGTAGATGTAAGCGGAACCGCCATCACCGCCAAAGGTCAAGTATTCAGGCAGTTCATTTCAGGCGTTACCCCGCCTGCTGCCCACTTCCCTAGTCATGAGAGGGCTATTTTTGTCTACATCTAACGGGTTGATCAGTGCAAAAGCTGCCACCGGTATCGAAGGACTGGACAATGTCCTTTCCGGTGGTTTGTCCCGCGGCCATGTGTTCCTGCTTGAGGGGGAACCGGGGACTGGTAAGACCACGGTCGCGCTGCATTTTCTGTTGGCCGGCGCCAAGGCTGGCGAGCGCTCGTTGTACATCACGCTCTCGGAAACCGAGCGTGAACTGCGTCAGGGCGCCGCCTCCCACGGCTGGACCCTGGACGACAACATTCATATTTTCGAGCTGACCCCGCCTGAAAGCTTGCTCAATGCCGAGCACCAGCAGAGCCTGCTGTACTCCTCGGACCTGGAACTGGGCGAAGCGACGCGGCAGATTTTCGAAGTGGTCGAACGGGTCAAGCCGACCCGGGTCGTGCTCGACAGCCTGTCGGAGATCCGCCTGCTGGCGCAAAGCTCGCTGCGCTATCGTCGCCAGATCCTGGCAATCAAGCATTACTTCGTGCGCTACGACGCCACGGTCCTGTTGCTCGACGACCTGACCACAGAATCCTTGGACAAGACCGTACACAGCGTCGCCCACGGAGTGATTCGCCTGGAAGAACTGACCCCCAACTATGGCGCCGAGCGGCGGCGCGTCCGGGTGGTCAAGTATCGCGGGCAGAAGTACCGCGGCGGTTACCATGACTTCACCATCATGGGCGATGGTGTACATGTCTTCCCGCGCCTGGTGGCCGCCGAACACCGCGGACAATACCAGCGCAAGCAACTCTCCAGCGGCATCGGCGAGATGGACGCGCTACTGGGCGGTGGTATCGAGACCGGCTCCAGCACCTTGATCCTGGGCCCGGCGGGGACCGGCAAGTCACTGATTGCACTGATTTTTGCCGCAGCCGCCGTGCATCGCGGTGAGAAGGCCGCGCTGTTCATCTTCGATGAAGAGCTGGGCTTGTTGTTCGAGCGCATGAAAAACATCGGCATCGATCTGCATGCCCTGCAAAAAACCGGCAACCTGATGATCGAACAAGTGGACGCCGCCGAGTTGTCCCCCGGTGAGTTCTCCCACCGCGTGCGCCGTTGTGTCGACGAGGGCGAGATCAAGACCGTGATCATCGACAGCATCAACGGCTATCAGGCGGCCATGCCGGAAGAGAACGCCCTGGTGCTGCACATGCATGAATTGCTGCTCTACCTCAACCGCAAGGGCGCGGCGACCTTCATGACCGTCGCCCAGCACGGCCTGGTCGGCGACATGCAGGCGCCCGTGGACATCACTTACCTGGCCGACACGGTGATTCTGTTGCGTTATTTCGAAGCACTGGGCAAGGTTCGCCGGGCGGTTTCCATTATCAAGAAGCGCACCGGCAGCCACGAGTCGACCATCCGCGAATACCGCATCGGCGGCCAGGGCATGACCATTGGCGAACCTCTGGAGGCCTTCCAGGGTGTCTTGCGTGGCGTACCGACCTACATGGGAGCGGACCATCCGCTGCTCAAGGATGATCTCCAGTGACGTTGACGGAGCCCCTGTCGGAGCGGGCACTGATCCTCGCGCCGTTGGGACGAGACAGCCAGATCGCCTTGATGATCCTCAATGAAGCCGGGTTTGCCGGCCTCATCTGCCGTCATCTGGGCCATTTGTGCCAAGAACTGGAAGACGGCGCGGGCCTGTTGGTGATCTCTTCGGAAGCGTTGATGGGGCCAGACCTGGAAACACTGTTCCTGCAAATCGAGCAGCAGCCGGCCTGGTCCGACCTGCCCATTGTCTTGTTGACCCATCACGGCGGCCCGGAACAGAATCCGGCGGCACGTATCGGTGCGCAATTGGGTAACGTCACCTTCCTCGAACGCCCCTTCCACCCTGTGACCCTGATCAGCCTGGTGACCACTGCCCTGCGTGGGCGGCGAAGGCAGTACGATGCCCGCGACCGCCTGATCGACCTGAGCAACAGCGAACTGCGCCTGCAAACGACCCTTGAAACCCTCGAGCAGCAGGTAGAAGAGCGTACCGCCCAGTTGCGCCACAACGAAGAAGCGCTGCGCCAGTCGCAAAAAATGGAAGCGGTCGGCCAGTTGACCGGCGGCATTGCCCACGACTTCAACAACATGCTCACCGGAATCATCGGCAGCCTCGAACTGCTGCGTCGTCGACTGGCCCGGGGCCGTACCGAGGACCTGGACAGCCTGATCGACCTGGGCGTGACCTCGGCCAACCGCGCCGCCGGCCTGACTCATCGCCTGCTGGCGTTTTCCCGACGGCAATCGCTGGACTCCAAGGCCGTCCAGATGAATACGCTGGTGCTGTCCATGGGCGAGCTGCTGCAACGCAGCCTCAACGAGAGCATTCGCCTGGACATGCAGCTGGACGAACAACTCTGGGTCGCCGAGGCCGACCCCAACCAACTGGAGAGCGCCCTGCTCAACCTGGTGCTCAACGCCCGGGATGCGATGCCCAACGGCGGAAACCTGGTGGTGCGGACAAGCAATCGGCACCTGGACGCCGACTTCACCGATGCCTACACCAACCTGGCGCCCGGCGACTATGTGGTGCTGAGTGTGCAGGACAGCGGTTGCGGCATGCCCGAAGCGGTCATCAATCGCGCTTTCGACCCGTTCTTCACCACAAAGCCGATCGGCCAGGGCACCGGGCTGGGCCTGTCGATGATCTATGGCTTCAGCAAGCAATCGCGTGGCCATGTGACCATCGACAGCGAAGTCGACAAGGGCACCACCGTGAACCTTTACCTGCCGCGCTTTCGCGGTGAAGAAATACACGAGCCCCAGGTCACCACCCAGCACGCGCCCCATGCGCAGGACGGCGAAACCGTGCTGATCGTCGAGGACGATCCAGCGGTGCGGGTACTGGTGAGCGCGGTGTTGAGCGAACTGGGTTATGCCTTTGTGGAAGCGGCCGACGCCAATGGCGCCGTACCGATCCTCCAGTCAAGCCAACGCATCGACCTGCTGATCAGCGACGTAGGCCTGCCCGGCATGAATGGTCGGCAACTGGCGGAAATCGGCCGGCAGATCCGTCCGGACCTGCGGGTACTGTTCATTACCGGCTATGCGGAACATGCAGCGGTACGCGGCGGTTTCCTTGACCCGGGGATGCAGATGATCACCAAGCCGTTCACGTTTGATTTGTTGACGGCCAAGGTGCGGGAGATGATAAGAGCATGACGAAATCTCGGAGCATAAAGTACCGTTATAGCCCTGAATAGCTGTCAGACTTGACAGCTATTCAGGGCTACTTTTCAGACCGAAACTCAATGCGCAGTCCAGTGTTAACCGCATGGGCATCAATCGGCATTGAGGTCATCATGAAAACTCTCATCCTCTGGGTAATGCTTGTATTGGCCGGAGCCACCGTAAGCCAGCAGGCACTCTCCCTCGAGCGACTGCGCTCCGGTGTACAAATCGCAGCCGAACTCACTCAACGCTACAACGATATCCGGGATGACTGCGGCAGCCCTTCGATGCCCAGTTTTCTGTGTACCGGTGTGATGTTGCGCTCGACGATTCCCGGTGACGGCTATTTCACCTGGAACCCCAGCCCCTATTCACGCACCAGCGGCGGCGTTGCGTTTTCCTTCCTCAGGAAAGACGCCAAGTTCTCAGGGCTGGTTTATGGGCAAAACAGCGGATTTATTTTCTACCCTGTATTGACCAGGCCGGCGGATACGTTTCAGGTGGAAGTGCTTTGTGCCTACCCTTCGGACGGTGCAACCAATAACAGGGACCAGGCCGGGTGTGGCGCCCATCCGTATGCACTTGATCGAAGCCGTCGTTGCCAGACCATTGGGGTGACAACTGCAGAACAATGGATAGCGAACCGGCAGGAATATGCTTGGAACCTCTGCGGCTTTGATGTCAGCGATGACATGAATGAAATGGCTACTAGCGGATTTAAGGAAACGATTCGGGCTCATAACCTCGGTAACTTCTTTGCCGGAACGTTTGACTACATTGAATTAGTAGTCGCCACCTGGCCCCAGCATGACAACCCTACCCCTGTTCCCCTCGAAGCCTTTTTCTATACAAACGACGGCTTGGCCAGAGCGCAACGGGATCAAATGGACTATTTCAATCAAAGCGGGAGAGGCGTGCCGATTATCAAGCTCGAACTCCCACAAAACCCTTCCGCCGATGCGGTGTTCAGTTACCTTATGGAGGATCAACGCGTCCTGTTGGGCTTATGAGTATTCCTCACCCATTCAGGACAGCATTGTGCGCATGATGCACTGCAATTCATCCAGATCGAACGGCTTATCCAGGATCGGCGCCTTGCGGGTAATGGGGCTATCGGTGTCGCGCACTTCCTGCGCATAGCCACTGATGAAGATCACCTTCAGTTCGGGTCGCAGCTTGACTGCGGGCTCGGCGATCTGCACCCCGGAGATACCGCCCGGCAGGCGGAAGTCGGTAATCATCATGTCCAGATGCGGCTTGCTCGCCAGGATCTCGAACGCCTGCTCACCGTTTCCGGCCTGAAGCACCCGGTACCCCTCGCCCGACAGATAAGCCGACAGTACCATCAGGATCGACGGGTCATCCTCGACGATCAATACAACATCTTGCGCATCTTCACTCATGAGAAGCCTTTGTTCGATCAATAGCTGCTGATACGACCTTAGGGTCTCTCAGAGGTTGCGTCTGTTCGGCGGTTTTGTCCAAGACAGTTTTCTGCAAGGGCAGGCAAACACGGAACAACGCGCCTTCATTGAGGCGACTGTCGACCGTGATCGTCCCGCCATGGGCCGAGACAATCTGCTCGGAAATGAACAGCCCCAACCCCAAGCCTGAAGCAGCCGCCTTGGACGATACGCGCTCGAACTGCTGGAAGATGCGTTTCTGGTTCTCCTCGCTGATGCCGATGCCGTGGTCCTGGACCTCGATGCAGGCATGCTCGGGCGTCTTGAAGACGCGCACTTCGATCGGGCTCTTGCCGCCGTAGCGCAGCGCATTGGTCAACAGGTTCGACACCACCTGCTCGATACGGAACTCATCCCAAAGCCCCTCCACCGCCGGCTCGGCCATGCAGGTCAACGAGCATTCGGCGACGGCGATCTGCGGCTGGAAGTTGCGCAGCAGGTTTTCCACCAATGCCGTCAGGTTGAAGCGGGTCGGACGGATCGACAGCTTGCCGGTACGAATCCGCGACACATCCAGCATGTCCTCGATCAGCCGGATCAGGCTCTTGATCTGGCGCTCGTCGCGTTCGACCATCGCCCGCACCTTGTCCAGGCTGAAGGCCGCGGCGTTGTCCCGGGCCAGGTGCATCTTGCGCAACTGGGTCTCGAGAATGAGCCCATTGAGGGGCGTGCGCACCTCATGGGCGACGATGGACATGAAGTCGTCACGCATGCGAACCGCCTGCTCCAGCTCGGCGCGGGTGGCCTCCAGTTGCTGCAACAGGACCTCCTGCTCGCGACGACTCTGTTCAAGGGCCACGACTTGCTCCTTCATGGCCTTGCGCTGGCGATACAACTCGACGAACACATTGACCTTGCTCTTGACCGCCTGGGTGTCCAGCGGCTTGTGCAAGAAGTCCACCGCGCCGTTTTCATAACCGGTGAAGGCATAGTTGCGCTCACGACCGGCGGCGCTGACGAAGATAATCGGGATGCTGCGGGTCTTCTCCGTGCCGCGCATCAGCTCGGCCAGCCCGAAACCGTTCATCTCAGGCATCTGCACATCGATGATGGCCAAGGCAAAGTCGTGTTGCAGCAGCAGGGATAGCGCTTCGTCCGCCGACAGGGCCTTGAAGACCTCGCGGTCGTCCCCCCTGATCAACGCTTCCAGGGCCAACAGATTCTCAGGCAGATCGTCGACGATCAGCAGTTTGGCTTGAATATCTCTTGGCATGTGGTTCATTCCAGCCCGGCCAGCAATTGGCCGATGCCTTGCAAAGTAAGGATATGGTCGGGCTCGTGCAGGGCCAGCGCCGCTTCGGGCATGGTCGAGACCTGGGCTTCAGCGGGGTCTTGCACCACGGTGATCCCACCCAGCGCACTGACCTTCGCCAAGCCCCGGGCGCCATCGTTGTTGGCACCGGTCAGCACCACGGCCAGCAATTTCTGGCCGTAGACATCGGCGGCCGATTCAAACAGCACATCGATGGACGGCCGCGAATGGTGTACTGGCTCCTCCAGACTCAACGACAGGCTACGATCAGCCTCGACCGACAAGTGATAGCCGGGCGTGGCGACGTACAAGGTGCCCGGCACGATGTCTTGCTTGTCCCGAGCTTCCTCCACCGGCACCGCCAGACGATGACCGAACACAGGAGCCAGTTGACTGTCGCGCTCATCCGGCAAATGCAATACCACCAGGATGGGCAGGCCAAAGCCTTTGCGCAGGTGTCCGAACACCTTGAGCAACGCTTCGACGCCGCCGGCCGACGCACCGACGACAACGGCCTCGATGGGCGGGTTGGATCTGTCCTTCGTCTGGTTCATAACTTGCGATAGATCCGTTCCTGTTTGACCAACGGCTCGAATCGATGACCGTAAGCCGAAAAATCCAGTGTCTCCTTACTGCCCAAAACCAGGAAACCACGGTGACAGAGGGACTCATGGAACAGTCCAAACGCACGATCTTGCAGTTTTTTATTGAAATATATCAATACGTTGCGACATGAAATTAATTGAGTTTCTGAAAAAACACTGTCGGTTGCCAGACTGTGATCAGCGAAGGTCACGTTCTTGCACAGGGTTTTATCGAACATCGCATAATCGTAGGCGGCGGTGTAGTAATCGGCAAACGAGCGCCGTCCTCCGGCGTTCTGATAGTTCTGGGTATAGGTGCGCACGTTTTCCAAGGAGAAAATCCCCTGCTTGGCTTTTTCCAGCGAGCGCGGGTTGATATCGGTGGCGTAGATCAACGTGCGGTCCAGCAGGCCTTCTTCGCGCAGCAGGATCGCCATGGAGTAGACCTCCTCCCCCGTGCTGCAACCGGCGATCCAGATCTTGATCGAAGGGTACGTCCTGAGCAGCGGCACGATTTCCTCGCGGATCGCCAGGAAATGCGAGGGATCGCGAAACATCTCGCTGACGGGGATCGTCAGCAGTTGCAGCAATTGCATGAACGCACCCGGGTCATGCAGCACGCGCTCCTGCAAGGCCGAAATGGTCTTGCACTCGAACTGGCTCAATGCATGGTGGACCCGGCGCTTGATGGAGGCGCCGGAGTAATCGCGAAAATCGTAGCTGTACTTGAGGTAGATCGCTTCGATCAACAAACGAAGTTCAATGTCAGTGTCACGTTCCACTAAATTCTTTCCATATTCGGCAACCACACGCGAATCAGCGAGAACAGACGATCCAGATCGATCGGCTTGGCCAGGTAGTCATTGGAACCCGCCGCCAGGCAGCGTTCCTGATCGTCCTTCATGGCCTTGGCCGTCACGGCGATGATCGGTAGCTTGCGCCAGCGTGGATCCTTGCGGATCAGCGCGGTGGCTTCAAAACCGTCCATTTCCGGCATCATCACATCCATCAGCACCAGGTCGATGTCGTCGAATTCATTCAGGCGATCGATCGCCTCCAAGCCATTGCGGCCGATGACAACGACCGCACCCTTCGCCTCAAGGGCGCTGGTCAGGGCAAAGATATTGCGCACATCGTCGTCCACCAGCAGCACCTTGCGGCCTTCGAACACCTTGTCGCGGCTGCGGGCGGTCTTGAGCATCCGCTGTCGTTCATGGGACAACCGGGATTCGACTTTGTGCAGAAAGAGTGTCACCTCGTCCAGCAAGCGCTCTGGCGAACGGGCGCCCTTGATGATGATCGAGCGTGAATATTTGCGCAGCTCGGCTTCCTCGTCCCGTGTCAGGTTGCGCCCGGTGTAGACGATCACCGGCGGGAAGGAGCAGATGTCTTCGCTGGACATGCGCTTGAGCAGGTCATTGCCAAGCATGTCCGGCAACTTGAGGTCGATGATCATGCAGTCGTAGACGTTGGTGCGCAGCAGGTCCAGGGCTTGCTGGGCGAAGCCAACGGCGGTGATTTCGATGTCATCGTCGCCGATCAGGCGAGTAATACTGTCACGTTGCAAGTCGTCATCTTCCACCAGCAGCACCCGCTTGACCTTCTGGGTCAGCTTGGCTTCCAGGCGGGCGAACACGTCCTTGAGTTCTTCGCGGGTGGTCGGCTTGACGGCATAGCCGACGGCGCCCATGTGCATGGCGGCTTCAACGCGGTCTTCGACGGAAATCACGTGCACCGGAATGTGCCGGGTTTCGGCCTGCTCCTTGAGCCGCTGCAACACCGTCAGCCCGGAATGGTCCGGCAGGCGCATGTCCAGCAGGATCGCGTCGGGAGCCAGTTGCAACGCCAGGTCGAAGCCTTCGTCGGCACCGTGCGCCACCAGGCACTGGTAACCGAGCTCGTGGGCCAGGTCGAACAGAATCCGGGCGAACTTGGGCTCGTCCTCGATCACCAGGATGCACCGGGTGTCGAACGGCGCCCTGTCGCGGTCGTCGGCGAATCGGGCAATCGGCATATCCACCTCAGCGATCAGCGGCGCTGGCGCGGCTTTGGGGGTTACGGGAGCCGGCGCGGTGGCCGTCGGGGTGAACGTCATCGGCTCTATCGGCGCATCCCCGGGTTCGACGTAACGCTCAGGCAATACCAGCGTAAACACACTGCCCTGCCCTGGCTCGCTGGAAACGGAGATCGAGCCGCCCAGCAACGTGGCCAGGTCCCGGGAAATCGACAATCCCAGGCCGGTGCCACCGTAGCGACGGTTGGTGGTGCCATCGGCCTGACGGAACGCTTCGAAGATGCTTTGTTGCTGATCGGCGGCGATGCCGATCCCGGAGTCGCGCACCATGAACGCGATGCCCGAGCCCGGCTGGCCTGCCACGGACAGGCTGACGGAGCCCCGCTCGGTGAACTTCACGGCGTTGGACAACAGGTTCTTGATCACCTGTTCCAGGCGCTGGCGATCGGTGTAAAGCACCGCCGGCGCGTCGGGCAGCACCTGGACCTCGAAACTCAAACCCTTGTCGGCCGCCAGCGGCTTGAACATATCTCGCAGCCCTTCCACCAGACGTTGCACACTGGTGTTTTCTGGACGCACTTCCAGTTTTCCGGCCTCGACCTTGGAAATGTCGAGAATGTCGTTGATCAGGTTCAACAGGTCGTTGCCAGCGGAGTAGATCGACTCGGCAAACTTGACCTGCTCTTCGCTGAGGTTTTGCTGCGGATTCTCCGCCAGCAGCTTGGACAGGATCAGCGAGCTGTTGAGCGGCGTTCGCAGCTCGTGGGACATGTTGGCCAGGAACTCGGATTTGTACTTGCTTGAACGCTGCAGCTCTTCGGCGCGCTCCTGCAACTGGATCTGGGCCAGGTTCAGTTCGCTGTTCTTCTGGTCCATGGCGTCGCGCTGCTCGGCCAGTTGTTCGTTGGTCTGCTCCAGCTCCTGCTGCTGGGTTTCCAGGTGGGCCTGGGATTCCTTGAGAATGCGCGACTGCTCTTCCAGCTCTTCGTTGGCAGTCTTGAGCTCTTCCTGCTGGACTTGCAGCTCTTCGTTCAACTGTTGGGTTTCGGCCAGCACTTCCTGCAAGCGCTGGCGATAACGGGCGGCTTCGATGGAGGTGCCGATATTGCCGGCGATCAACTCCAGCAGCTCGATGTCACGCTCGGTCAATGGCCGCAGGAAACCCAGTTCGATGACACCGTTGATCCGGTCATCGTCACTGGTGGGCACCACCAGTACGCTGTTGGGCAGGCCTTGCCCCAATCCGGAGCTGACTTTCAGGTAATCGCTCGGCACGTCATCCAGACGAATGAGCCGCCCCTGCTGTACGGCCTGACCCGCGATGCCTTCACCGGCGACGATCACCTGTTGTTGTTCTTCATCCTCCCGGGACAGGCCGTAGCTGGCGACGCGCTTGAGGACACCATTTTCTTCCCGCGCATAAAGCGCAGCGACAGCGACGTCCAGGTATTTCGCACAGAACTGAAGGATGTTGCGACCCAACAGGTTCAGCGACAGTTGCCCCAGGACCTGCTCGGCCAGCAGCGTCTGGCCGTTACGCAACCAGGCCTGCTTCTCCAGGTGCAAAGCGCTGCGTTGCTGGACTTTCAGGCTGGCGCTGTAGCTTTCGGACAGGTTCAACAGATCCCGGCGACCGACGTAGGCCAGCAACCCGCTGACCGCGGCGACGAACAATAGATAAAGGGCAATGCTCCAGACGGTGGTGGTACGCACTTCCTCGTTGCGCGCCGCGCGCAGTTGCTGCTCGGTCTCGACGACTTCTTCGAAGGACTGGCGAATTTCGTCGGTCAGGCGCTTGCCGCGTCCGGCCTTCACCGCGCCCCGGTAATCACCGCTGCTGCGTTGCAGGTCGATCATGCTCTGGGCGTAATTGGCCCACTCCGTCTGGAGGGCTTGAATCTTGTGCAGGCGGTCGGTCTGGACCGGGTTATCGGCTGTCAATTCCAGCAATGTGTCCAGCGCCACGGCGATCCGTGGCTTGGCCACTTCGTAGGGGTCGAGGAAGTGCTCGTCCCCACTTAACAGGTAGCCGCGCATGCCGGTTTCCAGGTCCACGCTCAGCTTGAGTGCTTCGTTGGCGTTATTGATCACCCTGTCGGTATGGCCGACCCACTGGATCACCGACAGCAGATACGTGATAAGGATGATGAAAAACACCGCGCTGAGGGCGCCTATGCCCAGCGGCAGGCTGATGTTGCGGCTCAGGAGCTTGCGAAAACTTTGCTCGTCGACCGAAGACGAAGGAGTCATGGAAAGGGCCTTGGTGGACAGTTGAAATCGGTGGAGTTTGCCCGAAAAAACGCGCTTGGATCCACATTTTCTGACAAGTCAAAGACGCAAATCCCACGACGATCCGTCTTGTAGCAGGGAAGCGACTATCCTTGTCAGCTCTTGTACTATAGATCCTTTCTTGTACAACCTACGGAACTTGTGCCGCCTTGGCGCTTACTCATAAAAGAGGCTCATGAATGAGGCCAGTTTTTTTCCGTGCCCTTCCCGCTCCCATCTTTCGAGAATGTCTATTATGTCCACCGCCCCTGCCGCCACCCAACCCACCATCCTGGTAGTCGAAGACGACGATATTGTACGGATGCTGATCGTTGACGTGTTGGAAGAGCTGGAATATCAGGTGCTGGAGGCGGACGGTTGTAAGCAGGCCCTGGAGTTTTTGTCCGACCACGATCAGCCCATCGCCCTGATGATGACCGACGTTGGCCTGCCGATAATGGACGGGCGGGAACTGGCCAAGAAGGCTAGACTCGAGCGGCCGCAACTGCCGGTGCTGTTTGCCAGCGGTTACGCAGAAAGCATCGATGTGCCTGAGGGCATGTCGGTGATCGGCAAGCCCTTCTCCATCGATCAGTTGCGGGACAAGGTCAAACGCATTCTTGCTTGAGCCGGATCGCATTCTTGGTCACTATCGGCGCCCCGCGCGCCGATGGCGCCTGATTCGCGCCAAGGAACCCCCTGCCCATGCGTCACCCCACCGCCACCAAAGTCCTGGTTATCGGCTATGTCTGGCCCGAGCCGCGTTCATCGGCGGCCAGTGGGCACATCATGCAAATCCTCGACACCTTCCTCGGCCAAGGCTGGGACATCACCTTCAGCAGCCCGGCTGGCCCGGGCGAGCAGCGCGCCGACCTGGTCGCGCTGGGCATCCGCGAAGTGCCCATCGAACTCAATAACAGCAGCTTCGACGCGTTCATCCATACACTTGCGCCCGACATCGTGCTGTTCGACCAGTTCATGATGGAGGAACAGTTCGGCTGGCGCGTCGAAAAGCACTGCCCCGGCGCCCTGCGAGTGCTGGAGACCTCCGATCTGCAAAGCCTGCGTCACGCCCGGCATCAACGCCTGAAGGAGCGCCTGAAGCACGATGAGGCGAGCGAAGACTTCAGCGACCTCTTCGCCCCGGCCCTGGGCGAGGAGTTCCAACGGATGGCCGACACCGACCTGGCCAAGCGGGAAGTCGCCGCCCTGTACCGCTGCGACCTCAACCTCATGGTGTCCGAGGTTGAAATCGAACTGTTGGTGGAGCACTTCAAGCTGCCCCGCAACCTGCTGCACTGGTGCCCGTTGATGCTGGACCTGCCCAGCGGCCCTCCGGTGCCATTCTCGGATCGGGCGCATTTCCTGAGCATCGGCAACTTCCGCCATGCGCCGAACTGGGACGCCGTGCTCTGGATGAAAAACGCCATCTGGCCGCTGATCCGCCAGCAATTGCCCGGATCGCAACTGCACCTGTACGGCGCCTACACCCCGCCCAAGGCCGCCGCGTTGCATAACCCGGCCCAGGGCTTCCACATCATGAACTGGGCCGAGGACGCCTTGCAGGTCATGTCGGCCGCACGCATCTGCCTGGCGCCGTTGCGTTTCGGCGCCGGGATCAAGGGCAAGCTGATCGACGCCATGCTCTGCGGCACCCCCAATGTCACCACGCCTGTGGGGGCCGAAGCCATGCATGGCGACATGCCCTGGCCCGGGTCGATAGCCCAGAGCGCCGAAGACATCGCCCGCGCGGCAGTGCAGCTGTATAGCGACCAGGCACGTTGGACCCAGGCCCAGGAGGCAGGCCTGGCGCTGCTGGAGAGCCGCTACCAGCAACAGGTGCATGGGCCGGCGCTGATCGACAGCATCAACGCTTGCCGGGCGGACCTGGGGCAACGACGCCGGGACAATTTCACCGGCAGCATGCTGCGTCACCACCAGCACAAAAGCACCCAATACATGTCCCAGTGGATCGAAGAAAAAAATCGCAACGGTTAGACGTCAGAGTGGCACCCGCCTGGCGAAGGGGGCATTATCCAACGGCGATAACAATAAAAGCGCCAGGCCCATGACCCGAACAGCCAGAGTCACCGACCCCTCCTATGAGTTGATGGACGACCATAACGGGCTGTCCATCATCTACCGCCAGCATGGTTTTCCCTGCCCGCTGGTGCGCTGGCATTTCCACAAGGAATACGAGCTGCACTTGATCGTCGCCAGTTCCGGCAAGGTGTTCATTGGCGACTACATCGGTAACTTCTACCCCCAGTCGCTGTTTCTCACCGGGCCCAACCTGCCCCACAACTGGATCAGCCAGGTGGCCGAGGACGAAGTGGTGCCCAAGCGCGACATGCTGGTGAACTTCACCGACGAGTTGTTCGAAAGCGGCCACCAGGTATTCGCTGAACTCAAGACGGTCGCACCGCTGCTCGAACGCGCCCAATACGGCATCGAGTTCCGCTGCAAGCGCACCATCCGCCAGGCCATGACCCTGATGCAGCGCATCGCCGACTCCCAGGGCATGAGCCGACTGGGGCACTTTTTCATCCTGATGGAGCTGCTGGCCGCCACGGATGACTACCAACTGCTGTCCGGCGCGACCGCCCCGCAAACGGCGGACGAACACAGCATCGACCGCACCAACCGCGCGGTGGACTACATCTTTGCCCATTACGCCCGGGAGCTGCCCCTGGAAGAAGTCGCCGAGCACCTGGGCATGAAGCCCACCTATTTCAGTCGGGTGTTCAAACAGGCCACCGGCCGCTGCTTCATCGAATTCGTCAATCGCCTGCGCATCAGCAAATCCTGCGAATTGCTGGCCGATGGCGACAAGCCGGTGACGGATGTGTGTTTTGAATCCGGCTTCAACAACATCTCCAATTTCAACCGGCGTTTCCAACAGCTCAAGGGCATGACGCCTTCCCACTACCGGCGGTTGGCGGTGCAGCGGTTGACCGAGCAGAACCAGGGCTGAATCTCGGCTCATTTCTGTGGCGGAATTTATGTGGGAGCAAGGCTTGCCCGCGATGCAGACGCCTCGGCTCCCCGGAAGACCGTGTCAACTTCATCGCGGGCAAGCCTTGCTCCCACAGATAATTTCCATCGCCGCCCCATGCAGTGCAAAAAAGTATCAGCACAAGTGCGACGGATGATTTGTCACGCCGCCCATTGAAGGCTGTAATCAGCGCACATTCTTCCCTTCATCCGGAAGACACAAAAACAATAACTGTCCTTCTGCAGCCTTCGGGCGCGGAAAAGGAGTGCGCGATGAAACCTTCGGTAAAAGCTCTGCTTGTCTCCACCTGCATGACCCTCAGCAGCGTCAGCTTCGGCGCAGAGACCCTCACCATTGCCACGGTCAACAACAGCGACATGATCCGCATGCAAAAGCTCTCGAAAACTTTCGAGGCCGAGCACCCGGACATCAAGCTGAATTGGGTGGTGCTCGAAGAAAACGTCCTACGCCAACGCTTGACCACCGACATCGCCACCCAAGGCGGACAGTTCGACGTGCTGACCATTGGCATGTACGAAGCTGCACTCTGGGGCGCCAAGGGCTGGCTGGAACCGATGAAGGACCTGCCGGCCTCCTACGACTTGGATGACGTCTTCCCTTCCGTGCGCGATGGCTTGTCGATCAAAGGCTCGCTGTACGCCCTGCCGTTCTACGCCGAAAGCTCGATCACCTATTACCGCACGGACCTGTTCAAGAACGCCGGGCTGACCATGCCCGAACACCCGACCTGGACCCAGATTGGTGAGTTCGCAGAAAAGCTCACTGATAAATCCAAGGAACAGTATGGCCTGTGCCTGCGGGGCAAGGCGGGCTGGGGCGAGAACATGGCGCTGATCACGACCCTGGCCAACGGCTTTGGCGCGCGCTGGTTCGATGAGAAGTGGCAGCCGCAGTTCAATGGCCCGGAGTGGAAGGATGCACTGAACTTCTACGTCGACAACATGAAAAAATCCGGCCCGCCGGGGGCTTCCAGCAACGGTTTCAACGAAAATCTCGCGCTGTTCAACAGCGGCAAATGCGCGATCTGGGTGGATGCCAGCGTCGCCGGCTCGTTTGTCACCGACAAGACCCAGAGCAAGGTGGCCGATCACGTCGGATTCACCTTCGCTCCCCACGAAAAAACCGACAAGGGCACCTCGTGGATGTACTCCTGGTCCCTGGCCATCCCGGCCAGTTCCAAAGCCAAGGACGCCGCCAAGGTCTTTACCACTTGGGCAACGTCCAAGGAATACAACCAATTGGTCGCCAAGACCGACGGCATTGCCAACGTACCACCAGGCACCCGCACCTCGACCTACAGCGACGAGTACATGAAGGCCGCGCCGTTTGCCAAGGTGACCCTGGAATCGTTGAAAGTCGCCGACCCGAAAGCCCCTACCCTCAAGCCCGTGCCCTACATCGGCATCCAGTTGGTGACCATTCCCGAATTCCAGGCCATCGGCACCCAAGTGGGCAAGTTCTTTTCGGGCGCGCTGACCGGCCAGCAGACCGTGGACCAGGCGTTGACCGCCGCGCAGTCCACCACCGAACGCGAGATGAAACGCGCTGGGTATCCCAAGTAGTCAACTCATTGAGGCCCGCTCCCGGTTCCTGTGGGAGCGAGCTTGCTCGCGATGAGGGCCTCCCAGCCACTATCACGGGCGACTGACACGACGCTATCGCGAGCAAGCTCGCTCCCACAGTGGATCTTCATAGGCCCGCAAAAATCGGTTCAATGCCATGAATAGCTCAACGACAACCGCCAAAGCACCCATCGAGATCGCCCCACCGGCGCGCAAGCTTCGCCTGGCCAACCCGGGCTGGTTCCTGGTCAGCCCTTCGGTCGCCTTATTGCTGCTGTGGATGATCGTGCCGCTGGGCATGACCGTCTATTTCTCGCTGATCCGCTACAACCTGCTCTATCCCGGCGAAAACGAATTCGTGGGACTGGAAAATTTCACTTATTTCCTCACCGACTCGGGTTTCATGCCCGGCGCCACCAATACCCTGTTGCTGGTGGGCAGCGTGTTGCTGATCAGTATCGTCCTCGGGGTGTTGATCAGCGCGCTGTTGGAGGCCAGTGAGTTTTTCGGTCGCGGCATCGTTCGTGTGCTGCTGATCTCACCGTTCTTCATCATGCCCACCGTCGGTGCGCTGATCTGGAAAAACCTGATCTTCCACCCGGTCTCGGGCATCCTCGCCTCGGTGTGGAAGCTGTTCGGCGCCCAGCCGGTGGACTGGCTGGCCCATTACCCGCTGCTGTCGATCATCATCATCGTGAGCTGGCAATGGCTGCCCTTCGCGATCCTGATTCTGATGACCGCCATGCAGTCGCTGGACCAGGAACAGAAAGAAGCCGCCCGCCTGGACGGTGCCGGCCCCATCGCGATCTTCTGGCACCTGACCCTACCGCACCTGGCCCGCCCGATTGCCGTGGTGCTGATGATCGAAACCATCTTCCTGCTGTCGGTGTTCGCCGAGATCTTCACCACCACCAACGGTGGCCCCGGCTATGCCTCCACCAACCTCGCGTACCTGATCTACAACCAGGCGCTGGTGCAGTTCGACGTCGGCATGGCTTCGGCCGGTGGCTTGATTGCCGTGGTCATTGCCAACATCGCCGCCATCATCCTCGTCCGGATGATCGGCAAAAACCTCACCGACAAGCAATGAGGCCGTCGCCATGACTCTTCAACAATCCCGTCGCCTGCAAAGCCTGCTGTTGGGCACGCTGGCCTGGGCCATCGCGATCCTGATCTTCTTTCCGATCTTCTGGATGGTGCTGACCAGCTTCAAGACCGAAATCGATGCGTTCGCCACACCGCCGCAGTTCATCTTCGCGCCGACCCTGGAGAACTACCTGCACATCAACGAGCGCAGCAATTACTTCAGCTTTGCCTGGAACTCGGTGGTGATTTCCTTCAGCGCCACCGCCCTTTGCCTGCTGATCGCGGTGCCGGCGGCCTACTCCATGGCGTTCTATGAAACCCAGCGCACCAAAGGCACATTGCTGTGGATGCTCTCCACCAAAATGCTGCCACCGGTGGGCGTACTGATGCCGATCTACCTGCTGGCCAAGCAGTTTGGCCTGCTGGACACGCGTATCGCGTTGATCATCATCTACACACTGATCAACCTGCCCATCGTGGTCTGGATGATTTACACCTACTTCAAGGACATTCCTCGCGACATCCTCGAGGCCGCACGCCTGGATGGCGCCACGCTCTGGCAGGAAATGGTCCGCGTGCTGCTGCCCATCGCCAAGGGCGGCCTGGCGTCCACCGTGCTGCTGTCGCTGATCCTGTGCTGGAACGAGGCGTTCTGGTCGCTGAACCTCACCTCCTCCAAGGCCGCGCCCCTGACGGCGTTGATCGCTTCCTACTCCAGCCCGGAGGGTTTGTTCTGGGCCAAATTATCGGCCGTCTCGACCCTGGCCTGCGCGCCGATCCTGATCTTTGGCTGGATCAGCCAGAAACAGCTGGTGCGCGGTTTGTCCTTCGGCGCGGTGAAATAACCCGCCCTACACCATTATCAGAAGTGGAGGCCCATCATCATGGCCAACCTGAAAATCAAGAATTTGCAAAAGGGTTTCGAAGGCTTCTCCATCATCAAGGGTATCGACCTTGAGGTGAACGACCGCGAGTTCGTGGTCTTCGTCGGCCCATCGGGCTGCGGCAAGTCCACGCTGCTGCGGCTGATCGCCGGCTTGGAAGAGGTCAGCGACGGCACCATCGAACTCGATGGCCGGGACATTACCGAAGTCAGCCCGGCCAAGCGCGACCTGGCGATGGTGTTCCAGACCTATGCCTTGTATCCGCACATGAGCGTGCGCAAGAACATGTCTTTCGCCCTGGACCTGGCCGGTGTGCCCAAGGCTGAAGTCGAGAAGAAGGTCAACGAAGCGGCGCGCATCCTCGAATTGGGGCCGATGCTCGAGCGCAAGCCCAAGCAACTGTCCGGCGGCCAGCGCCAGCGCGTGGCAATCGGCCGGGCCATTGTGCGCAACCCGAAAATCTTCCTGTTCGACGAACCCTTGTCCAACCTCGACGCCGCCCTGCGGGTGCAGATGCGCCTGGAACTGGCACGCCTGCACAAGGAGCTGCAGGCGACGATGATCTACGTGACCCACGACCAGGTCGAAGCCATGACCCTGGCCGACAAGGTGGTGGTGCTCAATAGCGGGCGCATCGAACAGGTTGGCTCGCCGCTGGAGCTGTATCACCAGCCGGCCAACCTGTTTGTCGCCGGGTTCCTCGGCACGCCGAAAATGGGCTTTCTCAAAGGCAAGGTCACCGCCTTGGACAGCCAGGGTTGTGAAGTCCTGCTGGACGCCGGCACGCGTATCAGCCTGCCATTGAGCGGTGCCAACCTGAGCGTCGGCGGCGCGGTGACCCTGGGGATTCGTCCGGAACACCTGAACCTGGCGCAACCGGGCGATTGCACCCTGCAAGTCACCGCCGACGTCAGTGAGCGACTGGGTAGCGACACCTTCTGTCACGTCGTCACGACGTCCGGCGAAGCCTTGACCATGCGGGTCCGCGGCGACCTGGCGAGCCGTTTCGGTGAGCAACTGAGCCTGCACCTGGACGCTGAACACTGCCATTTATTCGATGCCGAAGGCGTAGCGGTCTCCCGCGCGCTGCGTGCTGCCGCCTGATTGTAGAGACTTGTGATGAAACTCAACCGACAGAACCTGCACAACCTCAACGCCGAGGTCGCCCTGCCCGCTTATAACCTGGGCGACCGTCGCCAGGGCATCGCCCACATCGGCGTGGGTGGTTTCCACCGTGCGCACCAGGCGTATTACACCGATGCGTTGATGAACACCGGCGAAGGACTCGACTGGGCCATTTGTGGCGTAGGACTTCGACCCGAAGACCGTCGCGCCCGGGATGACCTGGCCGGCCAGGATTATTTGTTCACGCTTTATGAGTTGGGCGACACCGACGACACCGAAGTCCGCGTCGTCGGCGCCATCGCCGACATGCTATTGGCCGAGGATGGCGCCCAGACGCTGATCGACAAACTGGCCGACCCGCAAATCCGCATCGTTTCGCTGACCATCACCGAAGGTGGCTATTGCATCGACGACAGCAATGGCGAGTTCATGGCCCACCTGCCGCAGATCCAGCACGACCTGGCCCATCCCGAGGCGCCGAAAACGGTTTTCGGCTTCCTCTGTGCCGCCCTGGCCAAGCGCCGCGCGGCTGGCACCCCGGCGTTCACGCTGATGTCCTGCGATAACCTGCCCCACAATGGCGCAGTCACTCGCAAGGCGCTGCTGGCGTTTGCCGCGCTGCGCGACCCGGAACTGGGTCAATGGATCAACGCAAACGTGAGTTTCCCCAATGCCATGGTCGATCGCATTACCCCGATGACCAGCAGCGCCCATCGCTTGCAATTGCATGACGAACACGGCATCGACGACGCTTGGCCGGTGGTCTGCGAACCGTTCGTGCAATGGGTGCTGGAAGACAAGTTCGTCAACGGTCGCCCGGCCTGGGAAAAGGTTGGCGTGCAGTTCACCGATGACGTTTCACCTTATGAAGAGATGAAAATCAAGCTGCTCAACGGCAGTCACCTGGCATTGACCTACCTGGGCTTTCTCAAAGGTTATCGCTTCGTCCACGAAACCATGAACGACCCGCTGTTCGTGCGTTACATGCGCGCCTACATGGACCTGGACGTGACGCCGCAGCTGGCACCGGTGCCGGGCATCGACCTGACCGACTACAAGAACACCCTGGTGGAACGCTTTTCCAACCAAGCGATTGCCGACCAGTTGGAGCGGGTCTGTTCGGACGGCTCGTCGAAGTTTCCAAAATTCACCGTTCCGACCATCAATCGTTTGATTGCCGACCGCGGCGAAACCCGCCGTGCGGCGCTGGTCGTGGCGGCCTGGGCGGTGTACCTGAAGGGTGTGGACGAGAACGGCGTGACGTATTCGATCCCGGACCCACGGGCGGCGTTCTGCCAGGCCTTGGTGGCTGACGATGCGCTGGTGACCCAGCGGCTGCTGGAGGTGGAAGAAATCTTTGGCACCGCGATCCCCCGTTCGCCAGAATTCGTGGCAGCCTTCGAATGGTGCTGCAACAGCTTGCGCGAGCACGGGGTTACGCGAACACTTGAGCGGGTACTGACCGAGGCGAACTAAGGCCCGACCGCGAACCACTGTTGTGGCGAGGGGATTTATCCCCGCTGGGGCGCGAAGCGGCCCCCAACGTACTGCCTGATACATCGCAGTAGCAGATGCATTTGGGGCTGCTTCGCAGCCCAGCGGGGATAAATCCCCTCGCCACAGATAAGGCGCTCGCCACAGGCCCTGTGTTTTGTTCTTAGATCCGAGGATTTTTATGGCAAACCAACAACTGTTCCTGGGCATCGACTGCGGCACCCAAGGCACCAAGGCGCTGATCCTGGATGCGCTCAGCGGCCAGGTACTCGGCCAGGGCGCAGCTGCCCACAGCATGATCAGCGGGGCCAACGGTCGCCGTGAGCAAGACACCCAGCAATGGCTCGATGCATTCACCCAGGCGACCCATCAGGCCTTGGCTGCCGCCGGGGTCGATGGCCAGGCGATCCTCGGCATCGGCGTGTCCGGCCAGCAACACGGCTTGGTGTTGCTTGACGAGCAAGGCCAGGTCTTGCGCCCCGCGAAGCTGTGGTGCGACACCGAGACGACGCCGGAAAACGATCGGCTCCTGGCGCACCTGGGCGGTGAAGACGGCAGCCTCGAACGCCTCGGCGTGGTGATCGCGCCGGGCTACACGGTTTCCAAACTGCTCTGGACTCGGGAGCAGCATCCCCAGGTTTTCGAACGCATCGCCAGCGTCCTGCTGCCCCACGACTTCCTCAACTACTGGCTCACCGGCCGCCATTGCAGCGAATACGGCGACGCCTCGGGGACCGGCTACTTCAACGTGCGCACCCGTCAATGGGACGTGCAGTTGTTGCAACACATCGATCCCGGCGAACGCCTGCTAATGGCGCTTCCGGAGCTGATCGAGGCGCATCAGCCGGTCGGGCGCATCCTGCCGGCCATTGCCGCGCACCTGGGCATCAACCCCAACGCGGTGGTAGCCAGTGGCGGCGGCGACAACATGATGGGCGCCATCGGCACCGGCAATATCCAGCCCGGCGTGATCACCATGAGCCTCGGCTCCTCCGGTACGGTCTATGCCTATGCCGCCGAACCTGCGGTCAGCCCGCAACCGTCAGTGGCGACGTTCTGCTCTTCCAGCGGTGGCTGGCTGCCGCTGATCTGCACCATGAACCTGACAAACGCCACCGGGGCGATTCGCGAGTTGCTGGACCTGGATATCGACGCTTTCAACGCCCAGGTGGTCCAGGCCCCGATTGGCGCCGAGGGTGTGTGCATGCTGCCGTTCCTCAACGGCGAGCGGGTGCCTGCCCTGCCCCATGCCACCGCTAGCCTGCTGGGCCTGACCACCACCAACTTGACCCGGGCCAATCTGTGCCGCGCCGTGGTCGAAGGCACGACCTTCGGTTTGCGCTATGGCTTGGACCTGCTGCGGGCCAACGGACTCAAGGCCCAGAGCATTCGCCTGATCGGCGGCGGCTCGAAGAGCCCGGTGTGGCGGCAGATCGTCGCCGACATCATGGACACCACGGTCATCTGCACCGAACAAAGCGAAGCGGCGGCGTTAGGTGCGGCGATCCAGGCGGCGTGGTGCCATTCAGGCGCGCAAGACAGTCTGGCCGAACTGTGCGAGCGCTGCGTCAAGCTCGACCCGGCCAGCGAAACCCGGCCAGTGGCCACACACGTCGCGGCGTCCCAGCAGGCGTATGAACGTTACCGACAACACGTCGCAACCCTTTGAGAGCGGGCAACTATGTATTTGGTGTGTGGTGAAGCGCTGTTTGATTTTTTCAGTGAAACCGAGGCAAATGGCCCTGCCTCGCAGGTGAACTACAAGGCGATTGCCGGCGGCTCGCCGTTCAACGTGGCGGTGGGGTTGCGCCGCCTGGGTGTTGAATCGGCGCTGTTTACCGGGCTGTCCACCGACTACCTGGGCCGTCGCCTGCAGCAGGTATTGCTCAACGAAGGTGTCAGCAGCCAATACCTGCTGGACTTCGACGCGCCGACCACCCTGGCGATGGTCGCCGTCGGCGCCAATGGTTCACCCCACTACAGCTTTCGCGGAGAAGATTGTGCCGACCGGCAACTGAGCCTGGCCCATCTACCGGACCTCGGTCCTGAAGTGCATGGCTTGCATGTCGGCTCGTTCTCGCTGGTGGTCCAGCCCATTGCCGACACACTTCTGGCCCTGGTGCAACGGGAGAGCGGCCGGCGCCTGATTAGCCTCGACCCGAACGTACGACTCAACCCGCAGCCGGATATCGAGTTGTGGCGCTCGCGGATCGCGACACTGGTGCAATATGCCGACCTGATCAAGGTCAGTGATGAAGACCTGAGCCTGCTCTACCCGCAGGTCGAACCCCAGGCGGTCATCGACGGTTGGCTAAAGCACCGTTGCCAGTTGGTTTTCCTGACCCGCGGCGGCCAGGGCGCCACGGTCTTCAGTCGCCAGCACGGCACATGGTCCCTGCCAGCGTGCCCAGTGAAGATCGCCGACACCGTGGGGGCAGGCGACACCTTCCAGGCCGCGCTGATTGCCTGGCTGACTGAACAACAATTGGATTCGATCGAGGGCCTGCAGACGCTGACCCGTGAGCAGATCAGCGCCATGCTGGAATTCGCCATTCGCGCTGCGGCCCTGACGTGCGGCAAAACCGGCCCGGACCTGCCCTACCGGCAGCAACTGGCCTGAGCGCGCGCCACAGTTGAAAAACTGGACGCCGGGTTCGGACATCGCCGGACCCGAGCGTCGGATTAATCAGGACAAAGCCGTAATCAGCGCCCGGTCATTCGATGATGTTGCTGATGAAAGTGATTGCCAGCGGCGGGGTTATGGTCAAGCTCCGTACGCAGCTCGGCGATCAGGTCGTTGATGGCCCGGCAACCGGTAAGCTTGCTGGCATCGATGCCGGTTTTAATCAGGGCCGCATGATCGGTCCTGTGGTCATCGAAGATCTTGATCGTCATCACCAACTCAGGTGACAAGGTGCATTGCGAGCGCTTGGGCAGCAAACTGCTTTCAATGATGTTTCGCATTTCGAGGGCAGATAGAAACATGGCGACTCTCTCCTGTTGAGGCGGCCAATTTATGTTCACGACGGCGGTATTTTCGTCCGTTTTCTTCCCTGCGGACTGGGACTACGAATACCGTGCCGTTCGTTCTTTCTTTGGCGCTTTCAGTTAACGAGTTCGTCAAGCGAACTCCTGAATCATCCCGCAAAAATTATGCCTGTATTGACGACCTTCCGGATTGATATGAATCAAGCGCTTAGCTCCGTCCTGCGCCACAGGGTTCGTGCAAAATGCAAGGAAACGATGCTTTTTCCATGCAAAGTGCAATCGCTTTGATCCTGTTCGCAACCTAGAGTAGCCCCTAATGCGAAGGAGCAAGCGGGCATCCGTCGCCTGGTTCAAAAAAAGTGTGACGTCGCGTAAAAAAGCTCAAAGACCGCCCACCGCCGCCCGCTCCGCCACGTGACGCAAACTGTCGAAATTGATGTTGGCACCCGAATCGATCGCTACCAGCGTCTCGCCTCGCGCGCCCGTGCGCGCCACATATTGCTTGATGCCCGCCACCGCCAATGCCCCTGACGGTTCGGTGATGGAACGGGTGTCGTCATAGATGTCCTTGATCGCGGCGCACAGTTGGTCGTTGGTCACGGTCATTACCTCGTCGACACAGAAACGGCAGATATCCAGGCCATGGGCACCGATCTGCGCCACGGCCACGCCGTCAGCGAAGGTTCCCACCTCGGGCAAGGTGACCCGCTCCCCTGCGGCCAGCGCGGCCTGGAGACAGGCCGAGTGCTGTGACTCGACGCCGATGATGCGTATCTCCGGGCGCAGGTACTTGACGTAGGCGGCGATCCCGGCGATCAACCCACCGCCGCCGACCGGGACAAAAATCGCGTCCAGCCGGCCAGGATGCTGGCGCAGGATTTCCATGGCGACGGTGCCCTGGCCGGCAATCACGTCCGGGTCATCGAACGGCGAGACGAACTCCCGCCCGGTCTGCTCCGCCAGTTCCAGCGCATGGGCCAGGGCAAACGGAAAACTTTCCCCATGCAGCAACGCCTCGGCGCCGCGGTTGCGCACGCCCAGCACTTTCAGTTGCGGGGTGCTCACGGGCATGACGATGCTGGCCGAAATACCCAGCTCCCGTGCCGCCAGCGCGACGCCCTGGGCGTGATTGCCGGCTGACGCGGTGATGACGCCACGGGCCCGCTGCTCCGGGGTCAGGTGCACGAGCTTGTTGTAGGCACCGCGGACCTTGAAGGAAAAGGTCGGTTGCAAGTCTTCGCGCTTGAGCAGGATCCGGTTGCCCAGGGCTTCGGACAGTGCGGGCGCCGCTTGCAGTGGCGTGCGCACGGCCAATTCGTAGACCGGCGCGGCGAGGATTCTCTTTACATAGTGCTCAAGTAGGGTTTGCTCGGCGTGGGCAGCGGTCATGGCGATCTCCTGGTTCGGTCGGAGCCCAGGAGACAGAAAGAAAAAACCCGCCTCGAGGGCGGGTTCGGTGCAGCCGTCAGCTAGCCCGCCAAATAAGGAATGGCGGTAATAATGCTTGGCTGGCTGCGCAGTACGATTGAATTCATGCCTGGAAATTAGCGGTGCGTTGGCGGCAAGTCAATGGGCAATATCAAGTGCCATTTGATATTCGCCGCAGTGACCTTAAGTGAGCAGCATGGCCTGTGGGAGCGAGCTTGCTCGCGATAGCGGAGTGTCAGTCAGCATCAATGTCAGCTGACCCATAGCAATCGCGAGCAAGCTCGCTCCCACATTTTTCTCCAATTACTTGAGTCCAACTTTGTATAAGGCCCCGTCATCTTCATCCGTCAGCACATAGAGATACCCATCCGGGCCCTGGCGAACATCGCGGATTCGCGCCTTGAGCTCGCCCAACAGGCGCTCTTCATGGACGACCTTGTCGTCGTGCAATTGCAGGCGAATCAGTTCCCCGGACACCAGGGCTCCGATGAACACGCTGTGCTGCCAGGCCTTGAAACGCTCATGGTCGTAGAACGCCATGCCGCTGAGCCCGGGTGAGACCTGCCAGACGTGGTAAGGGTCGAGGGCGCCTTCGACGGTTTTGCCCTGGGCTTCGGGAATCGGAGCGCCGGAATAATTGATGCCGTGGGTCGCCAGTGGCCAGCCGTAGTTCTTGCCGCGCTCGATGATGTTCAATTCATCGCCGCCTCGGGGTCCATGCTCGTTCTCCCACAGGGTGCCATTCCAAGGATTGAGGGCGGCGCCCTGGGGGTTACGCACGCCGTAGGACCAGATCTCGGGACGGACATCTTTCTGACCAACGAACGGGTTGTCGTCAGGCACCTTGCCGTCGGGGTAGATGCGCACGACCTTGCCTTGCAGCTTGTCCAGGTCCTGGGCGGTGGGCCGGTCGTTGTTTTCCCCCAGGGTAATGAACAAATAGCCGTCGCGGTCGAAGACCAGTCGCGAACCAAAGTGGTTGCCCGTGGACAGCTTGGGTTGCTGGCGGAAGACCACGTCGAAATTCTTCAGGCTCTTGAGGTCTTCGGACAGTTGCCCGCGTCCCACGGCGGTGCCGGCCTTGCCGTCTGCGCCCGCCTCGGCATAAGACAGGTAGACGGTGCGATCCTGCTTGAAGTCCGGCGACAACACCACGTCCAGCAGACCGCCCTGCCCCTTGGCCCACACGTCGGGCACGCCGCTCAGGGGCGCGGACAATTGGCCGTCGGGGCTGACCATGCGCAGGTTGCCCCCTCGCTCCGTCACCAACAGGCCCTGTTGGCCAGGCAGGAATGCAACGGACCAAGGGTGCTCCAGCCCCTTGACCACGGTGGTCACTTCCAGGGTGCCCTCTTCGCTTTTGAAAGACTGAGTTGGCGCGGCGATGGTCGGCGTGGCAAGGGTCAGGACAGCGCTGGCGCAGAACGCGGCCAGGAGTGTTTTACGCAACATGCACATTTCCTTCTGCGGTGTTGAAAGAGAACGACGGGCTCCAGCGCCTAGCGGTTGCCATTCTGGCTGTTCCTGGGTGGCGTGGGAGACTCGATGGTCGGTCGCGGCGAACTCGACGGCTGGCCGGACCGGGGATAGCCATTGCCGATGCCGCCGTTTTCCAGGGTCGGCGGTCGTGGTACCGGCACTGTCGGGTTGTTATGAATCGTCGGCACGTTGGGTCGGGTGCCCTGCATGCTGTTGGGATTGGCCCGGCGCGTCGGGCTGTTATAGGGATTGTTGTTGCCCGGCAGGTTCTGGGCCAGAACCATTGGGCCTGCGCTGGGCGTGGCGGCCTGAGCAGCGGCAGTCAGCAATAGCGTCATGATGGCGAGCATCAGCCTGTTCATTGGGGCACCTCTTGGGTTCAGGCATATCGAAAGCACGCTACGCCGCAGGTTCGCCCTTGTTAAGCGAAATATCCCGGTGAAGATGTAACCAAGAGTCTCCGAACCATTGTGGGAGCGAGCTCGCGATGGCGATGGATCAGCCTGCCCCCATAGCGTCTGTACCGCCGCTATCGCGAGCAAGCTCGCTCCCACAGTGAAGCAGGCAGTGAATGATGGAAACTTTTCCCGAAGCGCGAAGGTCACCAGAGAGACATCCACAGGCAAGGAAAACACCACCATGGCTCGGGCAATCTGGAAAGGCGCAATCAGTTTCGGGCTGGTCCACATTCCTGTCGCGCTGGTGTCGGCCACCTCTTCCCAGGGTGTGGATTTTGACTGGCTGGACAAACGCAGCATGGACCCGGTGGGCTACAAGCGGGTCAACAAGGTCACGGGCAAGGAAGTGACCAAGGAAGACATCGTCAAGGGCGTCCAGTACCAGAAAGGCCAGTACGTGCTACTCAGCGAAGAGGAAATCCGCTCCGCCCACCCCAAGTCCACCCAGACCATTGATATCTTTTCCTTTGTCGACAGCGAGAAGATCCCCCTGCAAAACATCGACACGCCTTACTTTCTCGCTCCCGACAAGCGTGGCGGCAAAGTCTACGCCTTGCTGCGTGAAACCCTGGTCAAGACCAACAAAGTAGCCCTGGCCCACGTCGTGCTGCATACCCGCCAGCACCTGGCCGCCCTCATGCCCCTGGAATCGGCCCTGGTGCTGGTGATGCTGCGCTGGCCTGCGGAAGTACGCGAGCTGGATATCCTGGAACTGGGTGACGAGGTCACGAACCCGACCCTGGCCAAGGGCGAGCTGGAAATGGCCAAGCGCCTGGTGCAGGACATGAGCGCCGACTGGGAGCCGCAAGAGTACCGGGACAGTTTTGAAGACAAGATCATGGAGCTGGTGGAGAAAAAGGCCAACGAAGGCCGCCTCGAAGCCGTGGAGACCGATCCAGGCGAAGAACAACGCAAGACCGCCGATGTCATCGACCTGACCGAGCTGCTCAAGCGCAGCCTGGGCGGCAAGGGCAAGGCCAACGACAAATCCGCCGGGAAGGCGCCTGCAAAACCTGCGAAACCCCGCAAATCCGCTCCTGCCAAAAAAGCCACCAAGGCCTCCCAGGGCTAAAACCCTGGCGCGTGCTATACAAGGGAATCTGTCATGGCCAACGCCGAGAGTGAATCTGCTCGTTTATCCAATGCCGAATCGGGCGCAACGACGCCCCGCAATCCTGGCCGAGGGGGAACGGCAGCCCCTGGCGACCGCCTGCCCGAACGCCTGGCGCCGCAGTTGGCGACGCCCGTGGAGGAGCCACCCACCGGTGAATGGCGCTATGAAGTCCAATTCCACGGTTATCGACTGCTAAGCCGCATCGAACACGGCGAAGTCCGGTTATACAACCGTAACCACCAAGACTGGACGGATCGACTGAAGCTGCATGCCGACGCCGTGGCCGGATTGGGTCTGGGGGACAGTTGGCTGGACGGCGAGTTGGTCCTGCTCGATGAAACCGGTCACTCCGATTTCGCGGCCCTGCGCCAGGCGTTCGAAATCAGCCGCACGGTCGACATGGTGTATTTCCTGTTCGATGCGCCCTTTCTCAATGGCGTAGACCTGCGCCAGGCACCGGTGGAGGAACGCCGCGCCGCGCTGAAAAAAGCCCTCAGCAACAACGCCAGCAAGCGCCTGCGTTTTTCCGAATCGTTTTCCGCCAGCCAGCACGATATGTTCGAAAGCGCCATCGCGCTGTCACTGGACAGCGTGGTCGGCAAACGCCAGGGCAGCCCTTATATGTCCCAGCGAAGCGCCGATTGGGTAAAGCTCAAGTGCCGGTTGCGCCAAGCCTTTGTTATCGTCGGGTTCACCCGCCCCCAAGGCAAGCGCAGCGGTTTCGGCGCGCTGCTGCTGGCTGTCAACGAGCCAAAGGGGCTGGTGTATGCCGGCCGGGTCGGCACAGGGTTCAGCCAGGTACAAATCAAACAACTGCATGAGCAACTGTGTGCACAGCAGCGCGAGACCTCGCCGCTGGCTGTGCCGCTCAAGGGGGCGCAGGGACGCGGCGTGCAATGGGTCGAGCCGACCCTGACCTGTGAAGTCGAGTTCACCGAGTGGACCCGCGATAGTCAGGTGCGGCAGGCTATTTTCCTGGGCTTGCCGACCCATAAGTCCGCCAGCAAGGTGGTTCGCGAGCAGCCCTTGCCGATAAAGCCCACCACGCTAAAACCCCAGCGTCGCAAAAAAGCCGGCACGGCCAAAGTCGACGGGGTGACGATCACCCACCCCGAGCGGGTCATCGACAGTGTCAGCGGCGTGCAAAAGGCCGAGCTGGCGCAATATTACCTGGACATCGCCCCTTGGATCCTGCCGCACCTCAAGTTGCGCCCGGTCGCACTGCTGCGGGCACCGGACGGTATCGGCGAAGAACTGTTCTTTCAAAAACACGCCGAGCGCCTGGAGATCCCCCACATCAAGCAGCTGGATCCGCAACTGGACCCAGGCCATGCAGCCCTGATGGAAATCGATGATATCCACGCGCTGGTCGGCGCGGCGCAGATGGGCACGGTGGAACTGCACACTTGGGCCGCGACCCACGACCGGATCGAGACACCAGACCTGTTTGTCCTGGACTTGGACCCGGACCCGTCGCTGCCCTGGAGCGCCATGATCGAGGCGACCCGCATGACTTTGGCGGTGCTCGACGAACTGGGCTTGCAGGCCTTCCTCAAGACCAGCGGTGGCAAAGGCATGCACGTGATCGTGCCCTTGGCGAGAAATGAAGGTTGGGACACCATCAAGGCGTTCGCCAAAGCCATCTCCCAGTTCCTGACCCGGCAAATGCCCGAGCGCATCACCGCCACCATGGGACCGAAGAACCGCGTCGGAAAAATATTCGTCGACTACCTGCGCAACGCCCGCGGGGCCAGCACGGTGGCCGCCTACTCGGTACGCGCCAGGCCAGGCCTGCCAGTCTCGGTGCCAATTGCCCGGGACGAGCTGCAGACCCTGCGCAACGCCCAGCAATGGGACATCTATACCGCGCTGGAACGGGCCAAGGGCTTGGACGCCGACCCTTGGGAAGGCTACAACCACCGCCAGCGGATTACGGCGAAGATGTGGGAGCAACTGGATGCGCAAAAACCCGAGGCACAAGGATGAGTGCAGTGTTCAGATCCAGACGAAGATCGCCAGCAAACCGCCGAAAAAAGCCCACTTCTGCAGGTAATACAGCGTGCGGTTGCGCTTCTTCAGGGCCTTGCCTTGCAAGCGGATCTTGTAGAGTTTGGAGAAGGCCCGGTTCAGACCGCCCGTCTTGTCGCCCGCGTCGTTGGGCGCACCGGCCGCCGCCATTACGGTGCGACTGAACCAGCGGTTGAATGCGGTGGCCCAGCGAAACTTCATCGGCCGTTCCACGTCGCAGAACAGAATGATGCGGTTGTGGGCGGTGGTGTTCTCGGCGTAATGGATGAACGTTTCGTCGAAAATTACCGCCTCGCCATCACGCCAATGATACGGCTCGCCATCGACATTGATGTAGCAGCCGGCATCATTGGGCGTTTCCAGGCCCAGGTGATACCGATAGGAGCCGGCATACGGGTCACGGTGGCGGACCAGCTTCGAGCCCGGCGGTAACTCGGCAAACATCGCCGCCTTGATCGACCCGATGCTCTGCACCAGTTCGGTGGTGCGTGGGCACAGTTTCATGGCCGACGGATGGCTGTCGCCGTACCACTTCAGGTAGAAACGCTTCCAGCCGGTCTTGAAGAACGAGTTGAAGCCCACGTCGTCGTACTGATTGGAACGCTTGATCTCCCCCGCGTGCAGCAGGCTCTGGCCTTCGGCCCGGATTTCTTCCCAATGGGCCTGCAACGGACTCAGGTCGGGGAACTGCGCCGGGCTCAGGAAGGGCCTGTTGGGCAGTTTCGAGCACAGGTAAAGCAGGCAATTGATCGGTGCGAGAAAGGATGAATGATCGCTCAACTGGCGTCCGATCTTATGCCGCACGCGCCCGCGCAGGTGAACGTAGCCAATGGAGAGGAGGTAGATCGCGACAATGATGAGCTTCACGAAAGTCCGTCACAATGCAGGAGTGAACAGGCTGCGTCTCCGGGCCAGCCAAGCGGCAAGGGAGATGGCATGGGGTGAGGTGGCATTTTAGCCACAGTTTGTAACCAAAAGTTATCCTGAAGTTGTGAAAAACTGTCTTGTCCGGGCAATACCCTATCGTTTATCCGGCCAGATCAGTACAATCGCCGCCAATTATCACGCGCCCCCTTTGGCCGATACCGCAAATCACGGTTTCGGCGCACGTCTACCCGGGCCAGGCGCTCCGTATGCTGCTGTCCTCTTATGCCGGATGGACCCTTGCGCTTGCGACCACTACGCCTTTGCGCGGTCGAAACGTGCGCAAACAGGTACTGAACAGGTACTGCCGCACCCTTAGCTACTCTGAATGTTCCGCAGGATAAACCTTTGATCTCTACAGCTAACATCACGATGCAGTTCGGCGCCAAGCCGCTGTTCGAAAACGTCTCGGTCAAGTTCGGCGCGGGTAACCGCTACGGTCTGATCGGCGCCAACGGTTGCGGCAAGTCGACCTTCATGAAAATCCTCGGCGGCGACCTCGAGCCCTCCGGCGGCCAGGTCATGCTCGAGCCGAACGTGCGCCTGGGTAAACTTCGCCAGGACCAGTTCGCCTACGAAGAATTCACCGTGATCGACACCGTGATCATGGGTCACGAAGAGCTGTGGAAGGTCAAGGCCGAGCGCGACCGCATCTATTCGCTGCCGGAAATGACCGAAGAAGACGGCATGGCCGTGGCCGAGCTGGAAACCGAATTTGCCGAGATGGACGGCTACACCGCCGAATCCCGCGCCGGTGAACTGCTGTTGGGCCTGGGGATTGGCATCGAACAGCATTTCGGCCCGATGAGCGAAGTGTCGCCAGGCTGGAAACTGCGTGTGCTGCTGGCCCAGGCGCTCTTCTCCGACCCGGAAGTGCTGCTGCTCGACGAGCCGACCAACCACCTGGATATCAACACCATCCGCTGGCTGGAAAACGTGCTGACCCAGCGGTCGAGCCTGATGATCATCATCTCCCACGACCGTCACTTCCTGAACAGTGTCTGCACCCACATGGCGGACCTGGACTACGGCGAGCTGCGCCTGTTCCCGGGCAACTACGACGAGTACATGACCGTGGCGACCCAGTCCCGCGAGCAACTGCTGTCGGACAACGCCAAGAAGAAAGCCCAGATTTCCGAACTGCAGTCGTTCGTCAGCCGGTTCTCGGCCAACGCCTCGAAAGCCAAGCAAGCCACCTCCCGCGCCAAGCAGATTGACAAGATCCAACTGGCCGAGGTCAAGCCATCGAGCCGCGTCAGCCCGTTCATCCGCTTCGAGCAGACCAAGAAACTGCACCGCCAGGCGGTCATTGTCGAACGCATGGCCAAGGGCTTTGACGGCAAGCCGCTGTTCAAGGACTTCAGCTTCACCGTCGAAGCCGGTGAGCGCGTTGCGATCATTGGCCCGAACGGTATCGGCAAAACCACCTTGCTGCGTACCCTGGTCAACGAACTGGAACCGGATGCCGGCACCGTGAAATGGACCGACGCCGCGGAACTGGGCTACTACGCCCAGGACCACGCCCATGACTTCGAAGACGACGTCAACCTGTTCGACTGGATGGGCCAGTGGACCCAGGGCGGCGAACAACTGGTTCGTGGCACCTTGGGCCGCATGCTGTTTTCCAACGACGAGATCCTCAAGTCGGTCAAGGTCATTTCCGGTGGTGAACAGGGTCGCATGCTGTTCGGCAAGCTGATTCTGCAGAAGCCGAACGTGCTCGTCATGGATGAACCGACCAACCACTTGGACATGGAATCCATCGAAGCGCTGAACCTGGCGCTGGAAAACTACCCGGGCACGCTGATCTTCGTCAGCCATGACCGGGAGTTTGTATCGTCCCTGGCCACCCGCATCATCGAACTGAGCGCCGACGGCGTGGTCGACTTCAGCGGCACCTATGACGACTACCTGCGTAGCCAGGGTGTGGTGTTCTAAATAGAGCCCTTAGCTGCACGCTGCAAGTGAAAAGCCCTGTCCATTGCGACAGGGCTTTTTGTGTATTCCAAGGGTAAAAACCTGGGAGCGAGCTTGCTCGCGATGAGGCCCTGACAATCGTACTGCCTGCCCCACCGCCATCGCGAGCAAGCTCGCTCCCACACTGGATTTGGGGTGTACGCAGCATTTGTGTACGCCACAAAATCCTGTGGGAGCGAGCCTGCTCGCGATGGCGTCAGCACACACAGCATCAATCCAGCCTGAACACCCAGTCTCCTCAAGACATTTAGTTAGCCTGCTTTCTTTTATCCTCACCTCGCGCCATGATGAGGCTCTCTTACCGCTGCCCGCGAACGAGCCCATGCCCACGCCCTCCTCTGCTTCCAGCTCCTTGTCGATCACCCTGCAGATCGTCTCCATCGTTTTCTACACCTTCATCGCGTTTCTCTGCATCGGCCTGCCGATTGCCGTGTTGCCCGGGTATGTCCACGAACAGCTGGGCTTCAGCGCGGTGGTGGCCGGGTTGACCATCGGTTCACAGTACCTGGCGACCCTGCTCAGCCGCCCCATGGCCGGGCGCTTCTCAGACAGCCTCGGCACCAAGCGCGCCATCGTCTATGGGTTGTCGGGGATTGTGCTCAGCGGGGTGCTGACGCTGGTCTCGACCTTGCTGCAAAGCTTTGCGCTAACCAGCCTGTTGATTCTGATCGCCGGCCGCCTGCTGCTCGGCGTGGCCCAGGGGCTGATTGGCGTGGGCACCATCAGTTGGTGCATGGGTCAGGTGGGGGTGGAGCACACGGCCCGCTCGATTTCCTGGAACGGCATCGCCTCGTACGGGGCTATCGCGATTGGCGCACCGCTGGGGGTGGTGATGGTCAGTGAATTGGGTTTTGCCAGCCTGGGCATCGCCCTGTCATTGCTGGCGGGTGCTGCACTGTTGATGATTCGCAACAAGCCGTCGGTGCCGGTCATTCGCGGCGAGCGCTTGCCTTTCTGGGCGGTGTTTGCGCGCATTGCGCCGTACGGCGCGGGCCTGAGCCTGGCGTCGATCGGCTACGGCACGCTCACCACGTTCATCACACTGTTTTACATCAGCCGCGGCTGGACCGGCGCGGCGTGGTGCCTGACAGTCTTCGGCATCTGCTTCATCCTCGCGCGATTGGTGTTCATTTCCAGCATCGCCCGCTTCGGTGGCTTCAACTCGGCCATTGCCTGCATGAGCATCGAAACCCTCGGGCTGGTATTGCTGTGGCTGGCGCCGTCCACCCCGTTCGCCCTGGTCGGTGCCGGGCTGGCCGGCTTCGGGCTGTCGTTGGTGTACCCGGCGCTGGGGGTGGAGGCCATCAAGCAAGTGCCGAACACCAGCCGTGGTGCGGGTTTGAGCGCCTACGCGGTGTTCTTTGACCTGGCGCTGGCGATTGCCGGCCCGCTGATGGGCGCGGTGGCATTGAACTTGGGTTATTCGTCGATCTTCTTCTGTGCCGCGTTGCTGTCGGTCAGCGGACTGGGGCTGACTTTGCTGCTGCGTCGCCGGGCCACAAATGCACCTTATTGATCGTAATGCTGTTCACTGCCGTTTTTGTTTTGAGAAGGTCCGGTATTTACTTGTTCTTGTGTGTATATCCGTTATTTAGGTAACGGCGGCCTATGGTTCCGCTCTTATGTATGGACTCGCCTCCACTGTCACCCGCTTTTCAACACTGCGACCCGGCTGCATCTATGTATA